>JBNKLG010000013.1:0-41725 GCA_050292235.1 Sedimenticolaceae bacterium
TTGCCTATATTGCCGCCAGAACACCGCCCATGCCTGTGCGGTTGCTAAAGTTGGCTGAGGCTTGTGGGTAATCAGGTAATTCTAAGCTTCTGCGGTTGTTCGTATTCAATCCCGAACCACCCGGCATATTCAATGACAATGCTAATTGTTGATTTGTATTTCCAGAAACCAGTGTCATTGCCCTTTGTCGTTCCAAAAGAACAAGAGATGCGATCCCCATTATGTAATATCGGAATCTGCGTTTCTTCAGCAAAACAAGCGAGCCATCTTTTTTTATTCTCTGGGGTTGCGTCGGTTCCAAAGGCTGATGAAAGTGAAGCTTCGTCCGTTTTAATCACAATGTTTTTTGCTGGGATGGAACCCGAGTTCAGTAGAACCAGATTGTAGGTAATCGCCTGATTTCCAGCGGCGTGTGTTTTTACCGATGCGGTGACAATTGGCCGAAAAGATTTGCGCCAGAAGCGGACTGAGAGGCCAAGCGATATTGCTGAGACGATAAGGGCAATAAAGGCAATCAAGGTGTCCATGGTTATTTTGATTTCATACCCGAAAGCACACAGTTCCATTATTAGTGTTCACAAAGATGCATAACTATTGAATGGTAAGCGCGGGCCAATGGGGTAATAGGCCGAATAGGATAAATTTTACTAGGCCGATTCCGTCTAGTGCCATATTTACCGAAAATCCAAGACAGGGACGTTTGCTCATGACTTCTCATTCCAATTGGCAGAAATACCTCGATTTGCTGTCTCGCAAGGGCATTCCGGAGCAATACAGGCGCTGGTATGTGAAGCGAGTTGAAGATTTTTTGGCAGCGCATCCAGGGAAAAAGCTGCGCGAGTTTTCCTCGCCAGACCTTGAGGCTTATTTCCAGCTTCGATCACGAGATACGTCCTTGACTGCGTGGCAATACCGGCAAATGGTCGATGCCTTGCAGTTGTTGTTTGTGGATCTGTCGGCGACCTCTTTGTCCAAAACCCTGGATTGGGGCTATTGGAAGGAGGCGTTTGTTCAATTAAAACCTGAAAAGTCATTTTTGTCCAAAGAGACCGAACCAGATCAGGTGGCCGCCGAGCATGCCTCTGTCAAATTTCCCAAGGGTTCAGACGCCAATGAGGTGTTGAAATCCATGGCAAGATTGATTCGGAGCAAGCACTATTCCATCCGCACCGAGCAGACCTATCTTGATTGGGCCTCGCGTTTCTTACGATCCTTGGGTGAAAAGCCAGTCTCTTCTATTAACCGACAGCATGTTGAACACTTCTTGTCAGATCTTGCCATCTCAAAAAATGTTGCTGCCAGCACGCAAAACCAGGCTTTGAACGCCATTACATTTCTGCTGCGTCAGGTGTTGGATCGCCCCAAAGAGGAGTTTGATTTCAGGCATTCAAAAAGACCACGACGGCTGCCTGAGGTGATGGCTGTTTCAGAGGTGCAGGCATTACTGTCCGAAATGTCAGGAAAGCATCAGTTGATGGCTGGCCTGATGTATGGCACTGGCATGAGGATCATGGAGTGCCTTCGCCTTCGTGTGAAAGATGTCGATTTTGGCTATCAGCAGATACTTGTCAGGGATGGTAAGGGTTCCAAGGATTGGGTGGTGCCTTTGCAGGAAATGTTTGTTCAGCGTCTTCGAGATCAAATTGAGGTCGTTGCTGTTTTGCATGAAAAGGATCTGAAACTGGGGGCAGGGCGGGTCTATTTGCCCGATGCCTTGGATCGAAAATATCGTAATGCGGCCACGGAGTTGATTTGGCAGTATCTGTTTCCAGCGGCCAAGCTCGCTGTTGACCCAAGAACAGGGCTGACGCGCCGCCACCATGTGCATGAATCCTCATTGCAGAAGGCCATTAAGGCGGCTGCGGTTAAGGCCAAAATCCCCAAAAAGATCAGCTCCCACACCCTGCGGCACTCCTTTGCCACTCATCTGTTGGAATCCGGCCAGGATATCCGCACGGTTCAGGAGTTGCTGGGGCACTCTGATGTGAGTACGACGATGATCTATACCCATGTGCTGAACAAACCTGGGGTGACGGTGCAGAGTCCGGTGGATCGGTTGCGGTTGGATTCATGATCTTGGTGGATGCGTTGCACTTCGGCTTTGGCATCCTGCTTCGCCCTACCTCCTGCATCCATGCAGTCGTATCCACCCTACGCGCTGTCCCTGTGGTGATTCCAAATTGAAATGCTCAAGTTGTTAGGGATTCCGAAGAGTATTCAGACAATAGCTGTTTGACCTTATGGCCACCTTGTTTGGCCAGGGAGGGGTTCTGAAGCCACATCTGTATGAAAAATTCCCGCATTTGTTCGGACTGCTCCAGGCGCGCAAGAATGAGGTGTTCCGGGATTGTCTGGTCGTCGATGGCATGGTTCTCAGTCATTTGGATCTTCTCCGCGATTGATGCCACAGGTGATATTAGGCAGCTTTCAGTGAGTGGACAAGCCAAATCACTGAGAGCTCGCCCAGAGGACTGGGCTCCTACAACCGATGCGCCCTTCGCTTCGGCTCCGCTCAGCGCAAGCGGCTTCGCTCAGGGGGCGGGGTAATGAGGCACAAAAAACCCCCGACGGGCGGGGGTTCAATCTCATCTCACGCTGGGCGTGATCACTTTCCGGTGATCTTTTCCAGGGCTTCGGCGCGGACGACCTGGCCGTCGAGGGCGCACTCTTTGAAGCTGCGACCGAAGGCGGCGCTCATGAGTTGTGAGTAGTAGACCACCGGCATGTTGAACTTGGTGTTGTAGGTGGCGTTGATCTGATCCTGGTAGATCTCCACGTTGGCCTGACACAGGGGGCAGGGGGTGGCGATCATGTCGGCACCGTGATCATAGGCGGCTTCGATGATGCCTTTGATCATCTCCTGGGATTTTTCCGGCTCTGCAAAGGCGAGGGCACCGCCGCAGCACTGTACCTTCTTTTCATAGGTGGGAATGGAATCGGCACCCAGGGTCTCGACCAGTTTGTCCAGGTAGACCGGGTTTTCGTAAGACTCACCGTTGATCCCGAAGGGGCGGTTGGTTTGACAGCCAACGTAACCGGCGATCTTGAGCCCTTCCAGGGGCTTTTTAACCTTGCTGCCGATCTCCTGGTAGCCGATGTCGTTGATCAGGACTTCGGCCATGTGTTTGATCGGGGTCTGGTTGGTGAGTTTGAGACCCCCTTCGGCCAGGGCGCTGTTGGCTTCGGCGAAGAGGTTTTCGTCCTCTTTGAAGCGGTCAGCGGCCTCGCGGGTGGAGAGCCAGCAGGCAGCACAGGTGGCCACGATCTCCTGGCCCTGGTTGTGCTGCTCGGACAGGGCAATGTTGCGTGCTGACAGGGTCAGGCGCGGCAGTACGCCACCGGTGCCGTAGCCGATGGAGGCGGCACAGCAGTTCCAGTCCGGGATATCGTTGAGGGTGATGTCCAGCTCTTCACACATGGTCTTGACGGAGACCAGGTAGTTGGACGATGAGGCGCCGGTCTGGGATGAACAGCCGGGGTAAAAGGAATATTCACGCTTTGCCATGATTTACGTCCTCACTTCGCGTTCTTTTCAAGGCGGGCATCTTCCAGCTCCTGCGCCTTTTTGATGATCTTTTGCAGGCCGGAGGCATCTTTACAGCCGTGGCCGCCGATGATCTCCATCGGGTTCATGCGCTTGGCCTTCATCATGTTCTGGCCCAGCTTCTGGTTGGCCATGGCCACCTTGATACCGGGGCCGAAGCCGTCTTTGAAGTAGAGCGACAGGCCCAGTTTCAGCTCATTCACACGCCCCTTCTTCATCAGGTTGTTCCAGAAGATGTTGGCGAAGTGTTCGGTGGGCTGGCCCTTGGGCACCAGGCCCAGACGTTTGGCGTAGTGGGCCAGACCGTGCATGATGTGGGTGATGGGCAGCTCACGCGGACAGCGGACGATGCAGTTGTAGCAGGAGGTGCACATCCACATGGCGTCGGACTTCAGGACTTCATCGCGCTTGCCGGCGCGAATCATCATGAAGATCTCCTGCGGCGGGTGCTCCCAGTGCTTGCCCAGGGGGCAAGAGCCGGAGCAGACGCCGCACTGCATGCACATCTTGACCCATTCGCCCTCTTCGACGTTGGCCTCAACCTCCTTGAGGAAGCTGTTGCGGTATTTTTCGATCATCGCGGTATTCATATCACTCATGATGATGTCCCCTTAGAACTTGAACGGGCTTTGACCGATCTGATCGATGGTGGCCGCCATGTCGTTGATGAGTTGAGGTGCGCGCACGATGTCGGTGATGGCGACGTCGTAGTGCACCACGCGTTCCGGCTCCAGGTTGAGCGAGGAGAGGGTGTCGCCCACCTTGCTCATGCGCTCCGCCGCCATGGCCGAGCCACGCACAAAGTGACACTGGTAGTCGTCATCACGACGACAACCCAGCAGTACCACACCGTCGTAGCCGCTGTTCATGGCGTCGGTGATCCAGGAGAGGCTGACCGAACCCAGGCAGCGAACCGGAATGACGCGCGCCCAGGGGGTGATCTCCGTGCCGGACATGGCTGCCTGATCCAGCGCCGGGTAGGCGTCGTTTTCGCAGGCCAGCACCAGGATGCGGGGCTTTTCGTCGAACTCGTCCGGCATGTCGCAGTTTTTGATTTGCTGGTTGACGGTCTCCACCGAGTAGTTCTCGAAGGAGATGACGCGCACCGGGCAGGCACCCATACAGGTACCGCAACGACGGCAGCGGGCCTCGTTAAAGACTGGATAGCCCTTTTCGTCTTCGTTGATGGCGCCGAAGGGGCACTCAACGGTACAGCGCTTACACTGGGTACAACCCTCTTTACGGAAGCTGGGGAAGCTGAGGTCGCCGGAGCGCGGATGGGCGGCACGGCCCTGGCTGGCGTTCTCGGCGGCCTGAATCGCCTTCATGGTGGCACCGGCAGCATCGTCCTTCGCCTGCTGGATGTCCATGGGGCGACGCACGGGGCCGGCGGCATAGATGCCGGTACGGCGGCTCTCGTAAGGGAAGCAGATGAAGTGCGAATCGGTAAAGCCGTGCTTCAAGTGGGGCAGGTCGGTGCCCTGACGGTATTCCAGATTGAGGATAGAGGGAATCGATTTGTTCTCCTCCTCGACCTGCTTTTCGACCTCTTCTTTATGGGAGTCACGCTCGGCGACCGGGAAGGCCTCCAGGCGGACGGTGACGGCGTAGGGATCGGGACCGGAGTTGGCGACCATGCCGGTGGCCAACACCACCAGATCGCAATCCATCTCGGTCTCCTCGTTCAGGATCAGATCCTTGAACTTGACCTTGAGACTGTTGCCAGCAACCACTTCGCTGACCTTGCCCTTGGAGAAGGTGACCATCTTCTGCTGACCGGCGCGGTAGAAGTCCTCACCGGCGGCACCGGGGGTGCGCAGATCGTCGAACAGAACGGTGGCATCGCAGCCGGGGTTCTGATCCTTGAAGTAGATCGCCTGCTTGATGGAGGTGGTGCAGCAGAAGCCGGAGCAGTAGGAGAGATGGCCCTCTTTGCTGGAACGCTGACCGGCGCACTGGACGAAGGCCACGCTCTTGACCTCTTTGCCGTCGGAAGGGCGCTTGATGGGGCCGCCAGCGGCCTCTTTGGCCAGTTTTTCCAGTTCCAGATTGGTGATGACGTCGGCGCTGCTGCTGTAGGCAAATTCGCTCAACTGATTGGCATCATAGGGCTGGAAGCCGGAGGCCTGAACGATGGCACCAAAGTCGGCCTCGCTGCTGCTGCCGGATTCGGTGGCAATCTCCACCTTGAAGCGGCCCGGAGCGCCAGTGGTTTTGGCCAGCGTGCTATTGAGGTGCACGCTGATTTTGTCGTTGCCTTCGACCTGGGCGATGAGATCGGCGACATCGTTATCCAGCGGCTGGGGCAGCTCCGCCTTGCGGCTGTTGCTGGTGCCAGCGGCAGCGGCGCGATAGGGCACACGCTTGTGCAGTAGCGCCATGTGGCCGCCCAGGGCACCGGTCTTTTCGACGATGGTGGCCGGATAGCCCGCAGCCGCAGCTTCCAGCGCAGCGGTCATGCCGGTGACGCCACCGCCCACGACCAGGATGTCCTTGATCAGCGTCTGTTCGCCGGATGACTGGGGGATGTTCATCGACTTGAGTTCGGCACAGGCCATGCGGATGTAGTCGTCCGCCATCTCCTGGGTGGTTTCGCGGTTCTCGTCGGTATCGGGGCGCACCCAGATGACCCCTTCGCGGATGTTGGCGCGGGTCATGGCGACGCTGCTGAAGCTGAAGGCCTCAACCTTGGCGCGACGGGAACAGCCTGCGATCATGATATGGGTGGCACCGCCGTCGATGTCGTCCTGGATCATTTTCACGCCTTCGGCATTACAGAGCATCTCGTGCTGCTTGCACTCCTGCATCTTGCCATCACGGCTGGCGGTGGATTCCAGCTGACCAGCATCCAGGCGATCGCCGATGCCGCAGCCGGTGCAGATATAACCTACAAATTTCTTCTCGGACACGATTAACCCTCCGTTCCGGCTACGCGGTTAACGACTTGTACGGCTCTGAGCGCGGCACCTGTGGCGTGCTGAACGGAGCGATTCACGTCCAGGGCATCAGAGGCGCTGCCAGCGGCGAAGACGCCACCGTTTTCGGCCACCGGTTCAATGAAGCCTTCGCGGTTGAGCACGATGTCGACCGGGAAGCTGTCAGCGCTGACGCTGGGCTCCATGCCGACGGCCAGAACGACCAAGTCATGGGGGGTGGCGTAGCGGTTGTAGCCTTCGGTATCGACCCCATTGAGGACAGGATTCTCATCGCCATCCTGGGTGATGGAGGCCACCTTGGATTTGATGAACTTGACGTTCTCTTTCGCCTTGACGGTTTCGTAGAAGTCTTCGAACCGGTCGATGGAGCGGATGTCGATGTAATAGACGCTGACCTGGGCATCCTCGTAGGCATCGACCACATAGTGGGTCTGCTTCAGGGTGGCCATGCAGCAGATGCGCGAGCAGTGGTAGAGGTGGTTGCGGTCACGGCTACCGGCGCACTGGATGAAGGCGACGTTCTTGGCCTCTTTGCCATCGGAGGGGCGCACAATCTTGCCACCGGTGGGGCCGGTGGGATCGGCCATGCGCTCGAATTCGACGTTGGTGACCACGTTTTTGAAGCGGTCGTAGCCGTAGGGCTGAATCTTGGCCGCATCGTAGGGCTGCCAGCCGGTGGCCCAGACCACAGCACCGCAGGGGATGGTGATCTCCTCTTCCTGCATCTCCAGGTCGATGGCGTTGACCTTACAGGCATCCTTGGCCTTCTGGGCGTCATCGGTGCCGATCATGGCCGGGTCGATGACATAGCGCATGGGATGGGCCATTTTATTGGGCAGGTAGGCGCCCTTGTGTTTGCTCATGCCGTAGTTGAATTCGTCGTCGAATTCCGACTCAACGGCCTTCTCGCAATCGCCACAGGCAGTGCAGTTTTCGTTCACATAACGGGGGCTGATCTTGATGGTGGCGCTGTAGTTGCCCGCTTCACCAGCGATGTTGCTCACCTCGGCCATGGTCAGAATCCTCAGGTTGGGATTCATCTTGGCCCGGCGCTGGTTGATCTCCAGACCACAGGTCGGGAAACACAGCTTGGGGAAGTATTTGTGCAGTTGAGAGACACGGCCACCAAGGTAGGGGCGCTTTTCAACCAGGACGACCTGCTTTCCGGTTTCTGCGGCTTCCAGCGCAGCGGTCATGCCGCTGATGCCACCGCCGACCACCAGAATGGTCTGATTGGTTGCGACTACTTCCGTCATGGATAACCTCCGTCGCGGATGTGAGTGGATTCGAGACTTGCTGAACCGGGCAAGGGCCGGTATTATCCGACCAAAAGGCTAGGGTATAGCCGTCGCGCAGCCCACAAGCATTTCATTTCAGAACGCGTAAAGATACTCCCCTTCACCCCCTGTCGCCATAGCCAATAGGGGTTATGTCTTATCGAATTTTCAAATATGCTGATAGATTGAATTGTTCTGTCAGTTCACAAGGTCCGATGATGTCCCATACTGAGCGCAGCCTGAAACCGGAAGACCACTTTATCGATCAGGAACCCTACTACCAGCCGGTGGGCAATGAGATTGCCGTGTTTGAGGCCGCCTGGCGCAATCAGCTGCCCATTCTGCTCAAGGGCCCCACCGGTTGCGGCAAGACCCGCTTTACCGAGTACATGGCCTGGCGTTTACACCGGCCACTGATCACGGTTTCCTGTCATGATGACCTGACCTCTTCTGATCTGGTTGGGCGGTTTCTGGTCAAGGGTGGCGAGACTGCCTGGGTGGATGGCCCGCTGGCGAGGGCGGTACGCTGCGGTGGCATCTGCTATCTGGACGAGATCGTCGAGGCGCGCAAGGACACCACGGTGGTGATCCATCCCCTGGGGGATGATCGGCGTCAGTTGCCCATCGAAAAGCTGGGCGAGCTGTTGCAGGCGGGGCCGGCGTTCTGCCTGGTGATCTCCTACAATCCCGGTTATCAGAGCGTGCTCAAGGATCTCAAACAGTCGACCCGCCAGCGCTTTGTCGCCCTGGAGTTCGACTACCCCGAGGCGGCGCTGGAGCAGCAGATCGTGGCCAAGGAGTCGGGCGTGGATGCCGAGACCGCCCGCCAGTTGGTGAAGTTCGCCCAGATGACGCGCAATCTGCGGGGATCGGGTCTCGATGAAGGGGCCAGTACCCGCCTGTTGGTGCATGCGGCCAAGCTGATTGCTGCGGGGATCGATCCTGTTACTGCCTGTAGCAGTTGCGTGGCCCAGGCCTTGACCGATGACCGGGAGATGATCGGCGCGGTGAATGAGTTGGCGGCTTCTTTGTTTTGATGGGGCGCATGATGCGTTTTGCCCAACCCATCAAACTCCGTAGGAGCGCCCCGTGGGCGCGATGAGTGTGGTGGCGCGCCGGAAAAAATATTCTTGCAGGCGTGGGCTTCGCGCCCATGGGGCGCTCCTACTGGCGCGCTGAGGGCCGTGCAGGAACCGCATCATCATTTGCGTGAGGAAATCATCGGTGCAAAAACAGCTCTCTCCACCTGAAATCACCCAGTTGCTGGACGAGTGGCTGGAGACGGAGTTCACCTTTATTCAAGTAGAGCCACTGGCCGAAGAGTTGGCGGCGCTGGGGCCTCAAGCGCAATCCTTTGTACTGGCCCTGACGCGGCGAGCGGCGGCTACCAACATCCAGTTGGCCCATCGCTTTGCCCTCAACAGCCAGGCCGCTCTGGCCTGCATGTCCACTGAAATGACCGAGGATTGGGTGATGCATGCTGCCGATCGCTATGACAGTGTCGGACTGGCGGCGGCGTTGCCGGTGATCGATGATCCCCAGGCCTATCTGGCAGCGGCCAATGAACGGGCCAATGGCGCCTATCTGGAGGATTGCAAAGGGCTTTTGGCTTCCTTTCTGCGTGGTGTTTCGGGGCGCCGTCTGACCATCGTCGAGGATGAGTTCGCATGGTGCGATGGCGAGACCCTATACCTGCCGCCGGTACTGTCCTGTTTAAGCGGGAAGGCGGCCAACTTTGGCCTCTACAAGGCGATGACGGCCCATCTCTGGGCGCAAACCCGTTTTGGCAGCTTTCGACCCAATTTCCAGCAGGTGTTCGCCGACTATCCCGATCCCGAGCAGGCCATTGCCTGGTTCCACTATTTCGAGCGCGAGCGGCTGGATGCCTGTTTACAGCGTGAGCTGCCGGGCCTCTATCGGCGTATGCAAATGCTGGTCACTGGTGGTGGTGGGCTTGAGACCTTGGTTGCCCCTTTGCGCAAACCTTCGGCCACTGTCGCTGATAGTCTGGCAGCGGTGGCCCGATGTTATCTCCAGGCAGTACCTGAGCCGGTGATTTATCAGGGCCTCTTACGTCTGGATCGGGTGGAAGCGGCAAAGGTGTCCAGGATCGAGCGGGAGAAGGTGCTGATTCGGGTGCGTCTGAATGAAGTGTTGGAGGCCCTGGAGCAGGAGGGGCGTGAGCGTCGTGAGGGGGAGCACTTCGAGCTGGCCCATCCCCCGGAAGATCCTTCGCCCGAGGCGGTGGCCAGGATTCTGATGCTGGACGGCAAGCCCCTGCCGCCGCCGGATGATGTGGCAGCCATGATGACCTCGGTGATCCTCGATTTCGGTGAGCTGCCACCGGAGTACCTCTATCCCGCCGGGGAGGGGGAGTACGATCCCTCTTTGTATCGATCCCAGAAGGCCGTGGCAGAGGATGTCTGGTCGGGTACCTATCATGAGGAGGGGGCCTTTCTCTATGATGAGTGGGATTACCGGCGGCAGCATCACCGCAAAGCGTGGTGTGTGCTGCGGGAACAGGGGGTGGTGGCGGAAGGGGGCGATTTCTACAGAGCGACTCTGGAGAAATACCGCCCGGTGGTGGCCCATCTGCGGCGGGTGTTCGAGTTGTTGCGGGGTGAGGACCGGCGATTGAAGCGTCAGACCGATGGCGAGGATGTGGATATCGATGCTCTGGTGGATGCCTGGGCCGATAGCCAGATCGGGCTGGAGATGACGGATCGCCTCTTTACCCGCATGCGCCGGGAGGATCGCAACATCGCCGTGATGCTGATGGTTGATCTCTCCGGTTCCACCAAGGGCTGGATCAATGCGGCCGAACGCGAATCCCTGGTATTGCTGTGCGAGGCGCTGGAGATCCTGGGTGATCGCTATGCCATCTATGGCTTTTCCGGTTGGGGACGAAAACGCTGTGAGGTCTATCGGGTCAAAGAGTTTGGCGAGCCTCTGTCATCGGAGGTCAAAGGCCGCATCGGTGCTCTGGATGCCAAGGATTATACCCGCATGGGCCCGGCGATTCGCCATCTTTCGGGGTTGCTGGACGGGGTCGAGGCGCGTGTAAAATTGTTAATCACCTTGTCGGATGGCCGGCCTGAGGATTACGATCCAGAGTATCGGGGAGATTACGCGATTGAAGACACCCGCATGGCTTTGTTAGAGGCCCATCGCAATGGGGTGCACGCTTATTGCATTACGATTGACCGGGAAGGGCGGGATTATCTGGCCCATCTGTATGGACCGGCCAATTTCACCCAGGTAGAAGAGGTGAGTCAATTACCTTTCAAAGTGTCGGATATTTACCGGCGATTGACGACTTAGCCGCTTAGCGTTTTTTTTATTAATTCGGTGGAATTGCTTGTGGCCGTAGCGAGCTCTGTCCTTCCCGTACTATCATTAGGGTCTGGCCGGTTTCCAGGGGGTCGTTTTGGCCGGTAACCGCGCCCTTGTTTAGGTGACAACATGGCGAAGCAACAGAAGAACATCAGCCCTGAGGATCTCAAGCGCTATATCCCTTTGAATACCTTGACTGAAGCTGGTATGGCCCAGCTTTTACCACAGGTCGAGCTGCTGTCTGCGAAAAAAGGTGTCTACCTTTTTAAACGGGGGGACGAAACCAAACAACACTACTATCTGGCGTCTGGCAAGGTGATCATGACGGCGGATGACGGTGAAGATCTGATTGAGGCGGATAGCAACCGGGCCAAATTCCCCCTGGCCCATCAGTTTCCACGAAAGATGTCGGCCTGTGCCATGACGGACATCCAGTACTTTCGCATAGAGAGTGCGAAACTGGGTTCTGCGCTGTCGAGCAGTACTTCTGACGAATACGAAGTCAATGAGGTTGAAGAGGACGAAGACGACGATTGGATGAGCCAATTGTTGCGCTCCCGGATATTTCAAATGATCCCTCCCGGCAATATCCAGCGGGTCATGATGTGCATGGAGGAGCAGCCGGTAGTTGCCGGTGATGTCATCATCCGCCAAGGTGATGAGGGGGATTACTTTTACCTGATCAACAAGGGGCATTGCAGCGTAGTCCGGGATATGGGGAAGGATAAGGCCCCCATTGAGTTGGCCAAATTGGGACCCGGTGCCAGCATCGGCGAAGACGCCCTGCTTAGCGGTAAAAAGCGTAGTGCCACGGTTACCATGTTGGAAGATGGACGCCTGCTGCGCCTGAGCAAAGACAACTTTATTGAATTGATCAAGGAGCCGATCAGCAATCCCTTTGGCTTTGCAGACGCTAAGGCAGAGGTGGCAAAGGGTGCGGTCTGGCTGGATGTACGGGAACCCAGGGATTTTGAGCGCGGCCATTTGCCGGATGCCGTCAATATTCCCTTTACCCTGCTGCGGTTTCAGGTGGGACGCGTTGAAGAACTGGATACCGAAACGCCCTATGTGATTTGTTGTCAGGATGGTCGTACCAGTCATGCCGCTGCCTATTTTATGACCGACCAGGGTTTTCGGGTGACGGTGCTGGATAAAGGGCTTCAGGTACTGCCGGTGAGTGAATTGGTGCGTGAGGATGGGACCCCCAGCATTGTGACCAATGAAGCGGAATTTGAAGCCTCTTTGGATAAAATGGACCTGCCTGAGCCAGTACCAGAGCCGGTATCTGAAAAGGAGACAAAAAAGGAGGCGAAAAAGGGAGGCAAAAAAGGGGAGAGTACTGCTTCAGATCAGCAGACGCCAGCCATGGTGGCTAAACTCAAACAGTACATCATGCTGTTGGATAAAGAGCGCAAGAGCCTGGAAGAGAAGCGCATCGCTGAAGTCAGTGTACTGACGGAGACGTTAGATCAGCTGCGCCAGGAGCACACGCAATCGGTTGCTGAGTTGTTGGAGTTGAGGAGATCTTCGGAAGAAGAGATCCAGGCGCTCAAGGATCAATTGGCTAAGGGAGACGGGGGGCAGTCCGGTGAGGGTGATGAGGCACTGAAGGAGCAGGTGAAAGGCTATTTGGAAGAGATTGAGGCGCTGAAGGCCGAGGCGCAAGGGGCAGGGAAAGGGAATGCGGATGCTAAGGCTTTGCGGGATGAAGTAAAGCGGATGAAAAAGGAACTGGCGCAGGCTGAGATGGCTTTGGATGCGGAGATCAGCTCGCGGCAAGAGATGGAAGAAGCGTTAAAAGCACTGAAAGCGACAATGGAACAATAGGTTTAAAGAAGCGTAATTAGAGAGTCTGATTATCATGGCTGATCCATCGATTGATTACCAACGGAAAATGCAGGCACTTGGTAAAGAGCTTAGCCATGCCCAAGGGCATATTACCGGTCCTAATGGCCAGGTGGCCACCCAGGTTGATTTGGTTGAATTTCAGGCCATGCGCCAACAGTTGCAGACCGTGGAGCATCGCTGTGGGGATTTGCAAAAAGAGCTGGAGGCCGCCAACGCCCAGAATCGTAAGACTGAAGACGAATTAGAGGATCGCAACGACAGGGTGGATGCGCTCTCTACTGAGATCGAGATGTTGAAGGCGGATCTGCTGGCCAGTGAGACCAAACGCCGGGATCTGACCACCACCAAAAGAGAGCTGGAAGCAGAGCTGACTACCCTTAGTCGGGATTTGAATGCCAGTGTGGAGGTGCAGGAGGCCTTGGTATCGGAACGGCCAAAGCAGCGCTTTGGCCTGGGTGCCATCATCGGTAGTTTAATTGTGGGTGGGGTTTTGGCCACGGGTGGGCTGGAAGGCTTATCGATGCAGGCAGGCCGTGGAGAATTGATCGGCTCATTACTTGCTGGCGCTGATTCCGGGGGGAGGATCCCCCCAATAATACCAGATCAAACAGCCTCCTCTAAGACTGCAGCGAATGCATCACCATCTGTTGCGACGGTGGTGGCTTCGGACGGTGCCATCGCTACCGATCATATCGCTCCAGCCAAGGAGGTTGGGGAGCTGGTTCAGGATGAGGCTTTGGGGTTGACCTGGGTGAAATTGCCGGGTGGACGTTTCGAAATGGGTAACCGAAATAGTGTCGTGGTGGAGGAGACACCGGTGCATCCGGTGGATTTGAAGCCCTTTGCGATCAGCCAAACGGAAGTGCCCTTTTCTCTTTACGACCGTTTTGTCCAGGAGACCGGTCGGACCCTCCCCAGTGATAATGGCTGGGGGAGGGAGCTGCGTCCGGTGATCAATGTGAATTGGGACGATGTCCAGGCTTTTGTTTCCTGGCTATCTGAGAAGACGGGCCAGCGTTATCGCCTACCCTCTGAATCTGAATGGGAGTATGCCGCTGCTGCGGGTACCCAGAGCCAGTTTTGGTGGGGATCTGCTGTTGGTAACAACCAGGCGAACTGCTTCAATTGTGGCAGTAACTGGGATGGAGAGGGGACTGCCCCCGTCGATACGTTCTCTTCCAGCCCCTATGGCCTCAAAAGTACCGCAGGCAATGTTCGGGAGTGGGTGCAGGACTGTTATCGGGCCGGGTACGAGGGGGCACCAGCGGATGGTACCGCAGTGGCGTTGCCGGATTGTGCCCAACGGGTTGTTCGCGGAGGTGCTTTCAACATGCCAGCGACCAGTATGCGTGTGACCAAACGCACGGCGCTTCCCGCAGACTCACGCATATCCAGTGTCGGTTTTCGTCTGGTGCGTGAATTCTGATCGTGGCTCTGGTGCTTCGGTGTCAGGGGTAGTCTCCCTGGGTTCTGGGCTCAGGTTCGCCATCTAGCTCCAGGGAGCCAGCCTTGAATTCTCTGACTTTCTGGCAGGCGATCAGCCTGTCGTTGTTATGGCTGCTCTATTTCGCTTCACACTCCTGGTTGGCTGCGATGGCCTGCAAGCGCTGGGTTGCGCTCCGCTGGCCGGGATTCATGCCGTACTACCGGCTGGCCTATAACCTGCTGGCGTTGGTCCTACTCATACCTCCCCTGACCTTGGTGGCACATTGGCATGGTGTCTGGCTTTGGATCTGGACTGGTGTTGGGTTCTGGCTGACGGAGGGGCTGGCATTATTGGCGATAGTGGGTTTTGTATACTCCTTACGGTATTACGATAGCCAGGAGTTTCTGGGGCTGCGTCAGTGGCGGGACAATCGTAATCACGGTCGTGAACAGGAACCGCTGGTCATCTCTCCCCTGCACCGTTTTGTGCGCCATCCCTGGTATAGCCTGGGGTTGGTGTTGCTTTGGACCCAACCCATGGATGCCGCGCTCTTGCTGTCGGCTGTCTGGATCAGCCTCTATTTGTTGGTGGGTATGGTTTGGGAAGAGGGACGCCTGATTGAGGCCCACGGTGATCGGTACCGTCGTTATCGTCGAGCGGTACCGGCCATACTGCCCTCTCCCTGGCGCTGGATGAACCGGGCAGAGGCGCAGGCCATTTTTCTTGATGATCCCGGTACCGGGCCGGGCGATATTTCTTGACTCTTTTTTGCAAATGAGAATAATTAGCAAATAGAACACTACCTGTTGGCTACTGAAATCATGAATACCATCTCTCTCTATCAGGCCCGTCCCAGTCAGCCGTTGCGCGTGGTTGCTATCGAAGGGGGGCATCAGCTGATCCGCCGTCTCATGGGACTCGGCATTCGTGTGGGGGTGTCGCTGACCATTTCCCATCATCGAGGCCATGCTGTGGTGGTGGCTGTACAGGGCTCCCGGGTTGCCCTGGGTCGCGGCATGGCGAGCAAACTGCTGGTGGTTGAGGAGGCGACGTCATGAGTGCGGGGGCTGCCACGGTGAAACCTTTGGTATTGGGGCTGGCGGGGAATCCCAATTGCGGCAAGACTGCGCTGTTCAATCTGATGACGGGCATCCATCAACGTACCGGCAACTGGCCGGGGGTGACGGTGGAGCGCAAAGAGGGGCTCTGTCACCTCTGTGATCTTGAGGTCAATGTGGTGGACCTGCCGGGCATCTACTCTCTGGATGCGGATTCTGAGGATGAGCGGGTAACCCGGGATTACCTCCTGTCGGGAGAGGCCGACCTGCTGGTCAATGTGGTCGATGCCGCCAGTCTGGAGCGCTGTCTCTATCTGACCACTCAGATTCTGGAGATGGATGTTCCCATGGTATTGGCCGTGAACATGATGGATGTGGCCCGTGATCAGGGCATAGAGATCGATCTGGAGGCCCTGTCTGTGCAATTGGGTTGTCCCGTGGTGCCCTTGGTGGCTGTGACCGGTGAAGGCATGGACCTGCTGGCCCGGACGGTCAAGGGGGAGGTCGAGAACGGCCACAAGGGGCGGCGTCTCAGTTATGACGATCAGATGGAGGATTCCCTGGTCCATATCGAGGCGCTGCTGGGCGAGCGCAATAACCGGCGCTGGCTGGCGGTCAAGGCTCTGGAGGGGGATGAGTTTGCCCTGCAGTTGCTGGGAGAGGCGGATCGTTTGCAGGTACATGCCTGGCGTAAGGCGGTACAGGAGGGGACCGGGGTCGATGCCGACCTCTATCTGGCGGATTGTCACTACGCCTTTGCCAATACCATTGCCAAGGCCAGCATTCGCCGTGCGGGCCGGCTGGACAAAACCAGCTCGGACCGTATCGATGACGTGGTGCTGAGTCGATTTTGGGGTGTGCCGATTTTTCTGTTGGCCATGTATGTCATGTTTGTCTTCACCATCAATATCGGCGGCGCCTTTATTGAACTGTTTGGCGGGGTGGCCGGTGCCCTCTTCGTCGATGGCCTGGGTACTCTGTTGCGCAGTTGGGATCTGCCGGAGTGGCTGTCGGTGGTGGTGGCCGATGGTCTGGGTGGGGGGATTCAGGTGGTGGCCACCTTTATTCCCATCATCTCGGCCCTCTATCTCTTCCTCTCTGTGCTGGAGGACTCCGGCTATATGGCCCGTGCCGCTCTGGTGATGGATCGCGCCATGCGGGCCATCGGCCTGCCAGGCAAAGCCTTTGTGCCGCTGATCGTCGGCTTTGGCTGCAACGTGCCCGCCGTCATGGCCACCCGCACCCTGCAGAACGAGCGGGAGCGCCGCCTGACCATCCTCATGAACCCCTTCATGTCCTGCGGAGCCCGGCTGCCGGTCTATGTCCTGTTTGCGGCGGCCTTCTTCCCCGACAATGGGCAGAATCTGGTGTTTTTGCTCTATCTGATTGGCATCCTGGTGGCCGTGCTCTCCGGTCTGGCGATGAAAAAAACCCTGCTGGCAGGCGCAGGTGCTGACTTTCTGATGGAGATGCCGCGTTATCACATGCCCACCCTGCGGGCCATCCTGCTGCGTACCTGGGACCGGCTGAAACTCTTCGTGCGTGAGGCGGGTCAGATCATTGTGGTCATGGTGCTGGTGCTGAATGTGCTCAACTCTATCGGTACTGATGGCAGCTTTGGCAACGAAGACAGCGAGCATTCGGTACTGAGTGAGACCGGCAAGCTGGTTACCCCGCTCTTTGCCCCCATGGGCATTCAGGAGAATAACTGGCCAGCCACCGTCGGCATTTTCAGTGGGGTGTTGGCCAAAGAGGTGGTTGTGGGCACCCTCGATTCCATTTATGGCAAGTTGGCTGAGGCTCACAAACTTGAGGAGAAGCCGCCCTTCTCACTATGGCGTGCATTGGGAGAGGCTCTGGCCACGGTGCCCAATAATCTTGCCAAGGTGGGTAACTCTCTGCTCGATCCCCTGGGGTTGAGCGATGCCGGTTCCGATCAGACCGAAGTGGCCAAGGCCCAGCAGATCAATCCAGGACTTTTTGGCGAAATGCAGCAGCGGTTTGATGGTCAGGCCGGGGCCTTTGCCTACCTGCTCTTTATCCTGCTCTATTTCCCCTGTGTGGCGGTGATTGGCGCCATCGTGCGCGAGGCGGGTGGTTACTGGGCGGCCTTTGTGGGGCTTTGGACCACGGGTGTTGCCTATGCCTCTGCCACCATCTATTACCAGTTGGCCACCTTCTCTCGCCATCCCGGCAGTTCCATGGGCTGGGTGGTCGGTCTGCTGGGTTTTGTGGTGCTCTGTCTGTGGCTATTGCGTCAGTCTGCCGTTGCCCAGCCCCAGCAGAGATCGATGCCATGATGCTGGATCGTCTGGCGGACTATCTGCGACGGCGGGGTAGTGCCAGTCTGAGCGATATTGCCCTCTATCTGGATGCCGATGAGAGCGCCGTGCGCCAGATGTTGGGGTTCTGGGAGCGCAAAGGCAAGGTGAGGGCGCTGGGGTCTGGTGCCAGCTGTAGCGGTGGCTGTGGTCGATGCGCCCTGGAGGCAAGGGACTATTTTGCCTGGCATGATCATCTGGCTGGGGTCAGCGTGAACCTACCCAGGCCATTTTCAAAGAACTGAAGCCTTGCCCGGTTGACTCTGCTCCCGATTTCTTAATGCTTGACGCGTATCAGCGTGCTTTTGATTCCCTGTGCTTTGAGTTGATTGAGGCGATCATTGGCCTGACTCTTGGTGTAAGGACCGCCGCGTACCCGGTATAAGGTGGTTTCACCCTTGCTGGTAGCGATGGCGGCCTTCTGGATATGGGTTTGCACGCCCTGGAAGCTGAGCTGGGCTTTGAGTCGGTCAGCGTCCTGAAATTGACTGAAGGCGCCCATTTGCAGTAAGTAGCTGGCTCCGTCAGAAGTGGTTTGACTGGCAGCGGGCGCATCGATTTCCGGTTTTACTCTGGGTTTTTCCTCGGCCCTTTCCCTGGGTTTATCTTTATCCTTGTCTTTGGGTGGTTTTTCGACCACTTTGGGTGGGGTACGCACCTCTTCCTCAGACACCGCAATCTCGTCCTCCGCCAAAATGTCATAGAACTCAAAGCGGGGTTTGGGGGCCACTCTTTTGGCTGGCTTTTTGTTGGATTTTGCCGGTTTGTTGGGGTCGAAGCCCACAATACGGGGGGGGCTGGTGTTTTTGCTCAGCCCCCATTGGTAGCAGATGATACCTGTAGCCAAAGCGCCGACTACCAGACCAAAAATAAACTTCGTCCAGCAGGCGCATGAGGCGCTTTTGGATTTGCGGCTGGCTTGGGGGCTACGGGCCAAGGGAATTCTCCTTACATCTGTTCGGGTGCGGAGACACCCAAAAGGTTGAGTCCGTTACGCAGTACCTCGCGGGTGGCCAGAATCAGTTTGATACGGGCATCGCGTAAGGCGGCATCCTCAACCAGGAAAGCCTGGGCATTGTAGTAGCTGTGGAAGGCGTTGGCCAACTCCCGCAGATACTGAGTCAGTTGATGCGGTTCCTCATGCCGGGCTGCGTTTTCGATCAGCTCGGGATAGCGCGACAGTGTCTTGGCCAGACCCAGTTCATGAGGTTCGGTCAGCCGATCCAGATGGGTGTTTCCGCTGCTGGGGTCACAGGGGAGGCTCTTTTCGCTGGCCTGACGCAGTACGGAGCAGATGCGGGCATGGGCGTATTGCACGTAGTAAACCGGATTGTCGTTGGAGCGGGAAATGGCCAGGTCGATGTCAAAATCCAGGTGCTGCTCGCACTTGCGCATCACATAGAAGAAGCGGGCCGCGTCGCAGCCGACCTCTTTGCGCAGCTGGCGCAAGGTGACGAAGTTGCCTGAGCGGGTGGACATCTGCACCTTCTCACCACCGCGGTAGAGCACGGCAAACTGTACCAGCAGTACATCCAGCTTGTCGGCATCGTCGCCGATGGCCTGCAGCGCCGCCTTAACCCGGGGCACATAGCCGTGGTGATCGGCCCCCCAGATGTCGATGACACGCTCGAAGCCGCGCTCCAGCTTGTCCATGTGGTAGGCAATATCCGAGGCAAAATAGGTAGTCTGGCCATTATCACGCACCACCACTCGGTCCTTCTCATCACCGAAATTGGTGGAGCGGAACCAGAGGGCACCGCCCTGTTCATAGAGATGACCGGCGGCACGCAGGCGCTCAATGGCCTTATTGACGGCCCCGGACTCCACCAGACTGCGTTCCGAATACCACTCCTGATAATCAACACCGAACAGGCTGAGGTCGTCGCGGATATCGTCGAGGATGACGTTGAGTCCCAACTCGAACACCAGCCGATAGCGGTTGTCCCCCAGCAGGCTCTTGGCGCGGGTGATCAGGGCATCAATATGGGCCTCTTTGTCGCCCTCGGGGGCATTGGGCAGGGGCAGGCCATCATCATTCATTTCGTCCGCAGCAGCGGCGTCTTCCGGGATGCCGGTAAAGACACTGTCGGCGGATTGGCGATAGCCGTCTTCATGTTCGCGGTGCAGGCTGGCAGCGATGTCCCAGACATAGTCACCGCGATAGCCGTTGGTGGGGAAGCGCAGCTCTTCACCACAAAGCGCCAGGTAGCGCAGCCAGACCGAAGTGGCGAGGATGTCCATTTGCCGCCCGGCATCGTTGACGTAATACTCCCGATGTACCTCATAGCCCACAGCCTCCAGCAGGTTGGCCACGACAGAGCCATAGGCCGCCCCTCGACCATGGCCCACATGCAGCGGGCCGGTGGGGTTGGCGGAGACAAATTCCAGTTGGATACGCTTGCCCTGGCCCCAGTTTGAGCGGCCAAACCCATGGCTTTGTTGCAGGATGGTCGGGATGAGGTCGAAATAGGCGCGCTCGGTTAGATGGAAATTGATGAAGCCGGGACCGGCAATCTCGATCTGACGCACTTCGGGCGGCGTCCCCAGGGCAGCCACCAGCTTTTCTGCCAGATCACGGGGTTTGCAGTGGGCGGCCTTGGCGCACACCAAGGCAATGTTGGTGGCGAAATCCCCATGGCTGGGGTCCCGGGTGCGCTCCACAGTAAAGGCAGGCAAGGTTTCCACAACCTTGAGGCTGTCCATGGCACTGGTGATCAGTTGGGCGAGTGTCTCTTTCATCTGGGGAACTGGTGTGAAAGCCGTAAAGAATACCAGATGCCGGCCCGTAGGATGTGGTGGAGAGGGTACCTCAGTGAGTTGCAGGGCTTCAGCGTTAATCAAACTGACGGTATGACCCGCATCGATCAGGGGGCCGCCGATCATCAGTAACCCCAGCGGAACCTGAGGTCCCATGCCGTGGATTGAGGTTGCTCTATAGTGGGGATTGATCAGCAGGATACGCATCGGTGAACACCTTTGACGGTGGGTGATAGAGGGCAGGGAATTTGTTTCTTAAGTTTCAGTATTTACAGAAATCAGAGTAAGAATATCCCTTTGTCAAAGTGTTCCGGGACGTTTTGGGCCTATGAGATCCGCAGGGCACGGTTTGCAAAGCTCACCGCATCCTATCTCTCAAAGCTCCTGGGGATCGATATCCAGTGACCAGCGTAATTGTTTAGGGTGTGACAATTGACCCACCGTGGGCACCCAGTCGCGGACAAAGGCCTGGAGTTGGGGACGTTGCTGGCTCTGGGCCAACAGGTGAAAACGGTAGCGCCCGGCGCGTCGCTCCATGATGGCGGGGGCTGGCCCCAGGAGTTCGATGCCGGCATGGCCCAACTGCTGGCCCTTTTCCAGGGCGCGCTGGGCAAAGGCGGAGACCGCCTCGGCATCCGGACCATCAGCCCGCAGCAGGGCCTGAAAGCTGAATGGGGGAAAGTCGGCGGCCTGACGCTCTGCCAGCAGGGCCTCGGCGAAGGCGGGGTAGCCCTGTTCCAACAAAATTTGCAACCAGGGGTGATCGGGCTGGCGGCTTTGGATGAGTACCAGGCCGGGTTTTTCGGCCCGTCCTGCCCGGCCAGCTACCTGAATCAGCAGTTGGCCCATGCGCTCAGGAGCGCGGAAATCGGCTCCGAACAGGCCCTGGTCGATATCCAGCAGGCCCACCAGGGTGACGTTGGGAAAATCATGGCCTTTAGCCAACATCTGGGTGCCGAGCAGGATGCCGGGCTGGCCCTGGTGGATCTGTCCCAGTAGGGCCTGCAGACTGCCTTTGCGTCGGGTGGTGTCCCGGTCAACCCGAACCACTGCCTGGCTGGGAAAGCGCTGTTCCAGGAAACTCTCCAGTTGTTCGGTGCCAACACCCTGGGTCAGGAGTCGTGGGTGGTGACAGGCGGGACAGCTTGTGGGCAGGGGTTGGCTGTGGCCACAGTGGTGGCAACAGAGGCGATTGTTCTGGCGATGCACGGTCAGGCGCGCATCACAGTGGCGGCAGTGACCGATCCAGCCGCAGGCGTGACAAATTAAAATAGGGGCAAAACCACGGCGGTTGAGAAAGAGCATCACCTGCTCGCCGCGCTCAAGGTGCAGCGCCATGGTGTTGATCAAAGCGGGTGAAAGCCCGGCTTGTAATGGCGCAGAGCGAATGTCGAGCAATTGCAATCGGGGTGATTGGGCCTGTCCGGCCCGTTGGGTCAGTTGTTGACATTGAAAACGACCCCGGGCGACATTGTGCAGTGATTCCAGCGAGGGGGTGGCAGAGCCCAGTATCACCGGGCACTGGACCCGGCTGGCCCGCAGAATGGCCAGATCGCGGGCAGCATAGTGAAATCCCTCTTGCTGTTTGAATGAGAGGTCATGTTCCTCGTCCACGATGATGAGACCCAGATCCGGTAGCGGCGTCAGGACGCTGCTGCGGGTGCCTAGCACCAGTCGAGCCTCCCCCCGGGTCGCCCGCAACCAGTGACGGGCACGTTCACCTTGGGCCAGACCGGAATGCAGCAGGGCGGGTTCCAGGCCAAGACGTTCACGAAAACGCTGGGTGGTCTGAGGGGTGAGGGAGATCTCTGGCACCAGCATCAGCACCTGTTTGCCCTGGTCGAGCAGCTGTTGGCTCAGGCGCAGATAGACTTCGGTTTTGCCACTGCCGGTGACCCCTTGCAGCAGATGGACCTGGAAGCCCGGGCGGGCCAGCAGGGCATCGACGGCGGTCTGTTGTTCCGGGTTCAGTGCCGGGCCGGGTTGAGGTGTTGTGGCGGTGTTTGGGTTGAGGCTGACGGCCTCGGTCAGCCCCCTTTCTGCCAGAATGTGGAGCTGGCTGCGACAGTCGCCCAATTCGTCTCTCAGTGCCTGGGTGGGCCAGGGTCGTTTCGGGTCGCGTTGCAGCAGTTGCAGGATTGCTTGCTGACGCGGGGCGCGTCGCAGGCTCTCGGCGTCCGTCGTTTTGCCCAGGTCGGTGAGGCCCCAGGCAGACGCCTTGGTCGTGGGTATGGCTCGCCCTTCACGCATCAGTACGGGGAGGGCAGTAGCGTAGACCTCGCCTACCGGGTGCTGGTAATAGTCCGCTATCCAGTCCAGAAGCTGTAAATGGGCCGGACTCAGGAGTGGCTGCTCATCCAGACAGCCTAGGATGGATTTGAGTTTGCTTTTGTATTCCTCGGGTGGGGCGCTATGGGCGGTGACGATGCCGATGCGCTGACCTCGACCAAAGGGCACCCGTACCCGGCAGCCCGGGGCAGGTATAGAGCCATCAGAGGAGGGTAGATAGTGAAATTGACTGCGCAAAGGAGCGAAGACGGCGACCTGTAGGGCAAATGACGGCATGGACTCATTTTACGTCGTTGCCAAAATTTATGGGCTGTTCTTGAAGATGTCTCCCGGGGGCTCTGTCACAAAATCGATCTATTGTCTTGGTGCCGATCTGTGTATGATCAGCCAAACCCACAGTGGAATGGACGATGGCGCTGTCACAGTGGATACTACGAACTGACCTGTCCGGCATGCCTCTGGGCTGGATCGATTATCGAGATGTGGTTCGGCTGCATGTGCTGGATCAGATCGCCTATCGTTGTGGCAGCCCGATCATGACTCTGCATGGCGGTTATAACGTTCGTCGGCGTCGCCGTTCCGAGATTGAGGTCAACTCTATCATTGCCACTTTTGGCAATTGCCGCTCTGCCCGTCTGGAACCGGACTATGTCCCCCCTCTCAACAATCCGGCCCTGTTTCGGCGCGACGCCAATATCTGCCTCTACTGTGGACAATGGTTTCGGGATAAGGATCTGTCCCGTGACCATGTAACCCCCCTGAGTCAGAGCGGTCCTGACAGCTGGACCAACGTAGTGACGGCCTGTTACTGGTGTAATAACGCCAAGGCGGGTCGAACGCCGGAAGAGGCGGGTATGAGCCTTCTGGCCGTCCCTTTTACCCCCACCCATGCCGAATATGTCTACCTACAGGGGCGTCATGTGCTGGCCGATCAGATGGCGTTTCTGCGCGCCCATTTTCCCCGCACCAGTCCGCTGCACGATCGTTTGCGTGGCCGATGAAGACCATCGCCCGGCATATCGCCGAGGCCAGTGGTGAAGCCTTTGTAAATCCCCGCATTCGCCCCGTTGGTGGTGGCTGTATCAACCAGACCCTGATCCTGGAAAGCGACCAGCGGCGCTGGTTTGTCAAAACCAACGACAGCTGTCAATCAGCCATGTTTGAGCTGGAAGCCAATGGCCTTGCCGCTTTGGTGGAGGCAAAGGCCCTGCGGGTGCCACAGCCTCTTTGCTGGGGCGTGGCAGGGAATCGTGCCTATCTGGTACTGGAGTACATTCCGATGAAAGCGGCTGGTCGGGGCAGCGCCGAAATGGCCGGCCGCAGGTTGGCGGCACTTCATCGCTGCCAGGGGCAGGCTTTTGGCTGGCATCAGGACAATATCATCGGCGCCACACATCAGCCCAATGGCTGGCGATCGTCATGGGTCGAGTTTTGGCGCGAGAATCGCCTGGGTTATCAACTGAAATTGGCCGCCCAGAATGGTTACGGTGGCCGTCTGCAACGCCAGGGTGAGCGGCTGCTGGAGGCGTTTCCTGCCTTAATGACCCATCAACCCCAGCCCTCCCTGCTCCACGGTGATTTCTGGAGCGGCAATCTGGCCTATGATGATGCCGGACAGCCGGTCATTTTTGATCCGGCTGTTTATTACGGCGACCGCGAAGCAGATCTGGCCATGAGCGAACTTTTCGGCGGTTTTGGCCCGGGCTTCTATGCGGCTTACCAGGAAGCCTGGCCTTTGGACCCGGGCTACGCCAAACGCAAAAACCTCTATAATCTCTATCACATCATCAACCACCTTAATCTTTTCGGTGGCGGCTATCTGGCCCAGTCTGAGCACATGATTGACGGACTGTTGTCCTGCTGTTTGTAGTCAAAATTCGAAAAAACAGTCAAATGCGACTAGATTCCTTAGGTGGGGGGAGGGATTGCGTGAGCATTTGCCCTATTCAGGGAGAGATCGATGGAAAGGCGGGGTTTGGTTTGTGTGATACCTGAGGGAGGTCCCTGTTGGTTTTTTTCTTTCGCTGTCGTTTGGCGGGGGTATTCTGTTGTCTTCAGCATGGGGTGTAAGAGGCGTGGCCCATTGGTGGGTCTCCTGGATCGGGGGATCAATCCATGAAATTGGGCAGAAAAACGGTATTGTTTGCCCTGGTACCAGCTGCATTGGCAGCTGTGCTTGGTGGCATTGCGTTCACCAACTATTTGACCCAGGCGGAGATCAAACAGGCAGCCTCTACTTTGTCGGCCGGGGTGGCATCCCTTGGGCTTGAGTTAAATGCCCACTTTCATCACGCCCAAATGGATTTGGAAACACTTTCGGTGAGTCATGTTATTCAGGAGTATTTTCTCTTAGTTGACCGTGGATTGGCCGAGGAGTCGGAAAAGGTTCGTGGTGAGCTAGAGGGCTTTTTTTATCGCGTTTCCAAAAAAAAACGGAGCTACCGCAATCTGCGTCTGGTGGGCCTGGATGGCGTCCCTATTGTCAATATCGTGGATGCCCGGCCTGTTCCGGCACCACAGAATTATCGTAGTGAAGAATGGTTTCGAAAGGCACTGGCCTTAAGCGGAAGTGACGCCTATTTTGCTCAAGTGAAAGCCAGTCCAGTAGATGGAAGACCCAGCATTGTTGTTGCTATGCCCCTGTTTGGCCAGGGGGGAGAGCGAAAGGCTGTTATCAGCTTGTGCTTTGATGTCCAAAGCTATTTTCAAGCGCTATTACAACAGCCCTTTGGGCGCCACGGATATGCCTATCTGGTGGATGCTCAAGGGGTGATTGTCGGACACAGGTATGCAGAACGCCTGGGCTTAACCGTTGGTTCGGACACAGCACCCCTGGCATTAGGGGCTGAAAAAACGGGTGTGGCGGTGGGGCTGGGTGAGGCCGGGGAAAAAGAGGTGATGAGCGCCTATTTGCCAGTGAAGATTTCCGGTTTGGAACTGGTTCTGGCCCGGCCTATGTCTGAGATCCAAACAGTGACGCAGGGTGCTCACTGGTGGTGGTTGATGGTATTTTTTTTACCGACTTTGCTGGCAGCCATGGGTGTCCATGTGGGGGTGAGAAATATTATCCGCCCCCTTATGCGCTTACGTCAGGGAGCGGAGATCGTGGCTGGTGGCAATCTGGCCTATCGTGTGATGACCCATCGGGCTGATGAGATTGGTGAGCTCTCCCGTGCTTTCGATACCATGGTCAAACACTTGCACAAGACCCATGAGCAACAACAGTCCCAACGCTGGTTTGATACCGGCGTGGCAAAGCTGAATGTGCTCATGCGTGGTGCCCAGGATCTGCAACAGCTGAGTCATGATGTCCTATTGTGGCTCGCAAAGCGGCTTGATGCCCAAATCGGTGCCATTGCCCTGGCCAAGGAGGATGGCCTGGGTTTTCTGGTCCAGAGTGGCTATGCCCATCAGCCTGGCGTGGATGGCCCTGGTGAATTTGCTTTGGGTGAGGGGCTGATGGGGCAGGCGGCAGCGGAGAGGCGTCGCATTCTCATTCAGCAAATCCCGGAAAAACAGCTAAAGCTGCACTCGGCTTTGGCAGAGGTCAGCCCGCACTGGTTGCTGTGTTTTCCACTGGTGATTGAGGACGAGGTCATTGGGGTGGTCGAGTTGGCCGCGGTGCATCCTTTCGATGAGGGGCAATTGACTTTTTTGGACATGGTGGGGAATAGCATAGCCTTTAGCTTGCATGCCGCTCAATTACAGAAACGGACGCGTTCTCTGTTGAAAAAAAGTCAGATCCAGGCTGAAGCTCTCTGGTCAGCCAACGAAGAGCTGGAACATAAAAATCAGTTACTGGTGGAGCAGACCCAGGCGGTAGAGGAGGCACGTCTGGCCCTGGAAGAGAAGGCCAAGGCTCTGGCGCAGGCCAATCAGTACAAATCTGAGTTTCTGGCCAATATGTCCCACGAAATACGCACCCCCATGAATGCCATGCTGGGGATGCTGTATCTGGCCTTGAAAACAGATCTTGATGCCGTTCAGCATAACTATCTGAGTAAAGCTCGGGGCTCTGCCCATTCTTTGTTGGATATCGTAAACGATATCCTGGATTTCTCGAAAATCGAGGCGGGGAAGTTAGAGATTTCGCCAACAAAAATCAGTCTGGAAAAACTGTTGAAACAGCTGATGGATGTCGTGGCCTATCGGGCCAATGAATCGAGGCTGGAGTTCCTGATACGTTTGGGGCTGGACGTGCCGGATGGTCTTATTGGTGATGGCCTGCGGATAGGCCAAATATTGGCCAATCTCTGTACCAATGCCATCAAGTTTACTGAGCAGGGTGAAGTCGAAGTCGCCGTGGTCATGTGCGATAAGACGCAAGAGCAGGTCACACTGCGCTTTTCCGTTCGGGATACAGGTATCGGTATGAACGCCGAAGAACAGTCCCGAATGTTTCAGGAATTTACCCAGGCTGATCAATCGACAACCCGTAAATATGGTGGCACAGGGTTGGGACTTTCCATCAGTCAGAAACTGGCTGAGCTGATGGGGGGGCGTTGCTGGCTGGAGCAAAGTACACCAGGCAAGGGCAGTACGTTTTGTTTCGAACTGACCCTGGATTATCTGCCGGGGCCTGAGGCGGATCGACGGCAGGAGTTGTATCTGGTGCTACCTGATCTCCAGAACAGAAAAGCCTTGGTGGTGGATGAGTCGGCCACGGCGCGGGATATCCTCAGTATGCAACTGGGCGAGTTGGGTCTCAAAGTCTTTCAGGCAGAGAGCGGTGAAGAGGCTATCCGGGTGTTGGAGGGGGCTGAGGTACCTTTGGATATGGTGTTCATGGATTGGCACATGACGGGCATGTCTGGGGATGAGGCCATCGGCGCCATTAGCATCAATCCCCGCATTCAATTCAAGCCAAAGTGTTTTTTGGTCACCGCGTATGGAGATGAGTTGGACATCCCGTTGACTGAACAAACGGGGGTTGATGGATTTGTGCTTAAGCCGATACTGCCTGGCTCCCTGCTGGATGAGGTGCTTTTGGTGTTAGGAAGAGGGAGTGCCTTTAGCAAAAGGCCCAGCATGAAAAGGGATGAACCCCCTCGCTTTGGCGGGGCCAGGGTTCTGGTGGTGGAAGACATTGATATCAATCGTGAGTTTGCCAGCGAATTGTTGTCCTCTATGGATATCGAGGTGGCGGAGGCCGATGATGGTGAGCAGGCTGTGATGCTGGTGCAGCGCTATCACTTTGATGCGGTGTTGATGGATATTCAGATGCCCAATATGGATGGACTGGAGGCCACTCAACGTATTCGCCAATTGTCTCTAGATCCGAACGATCGCTTCGCAAAGCTGCCGATTATTGCCATGACGGCCCAGGCCATGTCTGGAGACAGGGAGGATGGGCTGGCAGCGGGCATGAATGATTACGTGACCAAACCGATTGATCCCCACCTGTTGGCAGAAGCCTTGAAAAAATGGCTAAAGCCGCAGGGTGCTGGCGTCAAATCACCGGCGGAATTTGTCCAACCTAAACTTCAGGGTTTGTCAGAACTGACCCAAATCGATGTCTCCAGTGGGCTCAATCGTCTGGGCAATCATGTGGGTGCTTATGAAAAACTGCTTCGTCAGTTTGCCAGCCGTTTTCAACATTCAGTGCGGCCAATTGAGGCACTGATTAACGAAGGGGATTTTGAGGCAGCAGAGCGACAGGCTCATGCCCTGAAAGGGGTGGCAGGAAATATTGGTGCTCAGGCCCTCTTTGCCACTACGACCCGTTTGAACCAATTACTGCGTCGGGGCGAGGTGCCTGATGCAGAGCTGATGATTCAGCTTGAGAATCAGTTGGATGCGGTTGTGGCGGAGATCAATGCCCTACCGGATCAGACAGCAGTTACCTTTGATTCCCCTCTGGATGAAGCTGCGTTGTTGGTCCGGGTGAAACAGCTGCCCTCGTTACTGGATCAGGATCTGGGCGCTGCAAATGAGACCATGGCCATGTTGGAGAAGTTGCCCCTGAATCACCCATGGCGGGCGCGGGTGGGGCGTATCAGCGAACGGGTTGATGAGTTCGATTTTGAGGCGGCCAAGGCCCAGATCGCGGTATTGGTTCAGCAGATTGAGGTGGAGAGGCATGAGCATGGGGGGGATGCGTGACCGCTGCTTTGGCTGAGTTTGTTCGCTGGACCCCGGATTTGGAGACGGGGATTCCAGCTGTTGACCGGCAGCACAGGGGGCTGGTTGAGCGCCTTAATCAAATCGCGCCTCTACTAGCTTTGAACGACCCTGGACAACGGCAGGTGGTCGATACGACTTTGGATGCACTGGTGTTGTATGCCGCTGAACATTTTCAGACCGAAGAGGCGCTCATGGATCGATATGGGGTGATGGAAGAGAGTGCTTCCCATCATCGCAAGACCCATGCGGATTTTGTCTACAAGGTCACCAGCATGGTGCAGGCCAATCGGCAGGGTAAAGGGCCTACGGGGAGCGAGCTGCTGTCGTTTCTGGCTGGCTGGCTGGTGTATCACATCCTGGGGGAGGACCAGGCCCTGGCCCGACAGTTACATGCCATCAAAGGCAAAGGTCTTTCCCCCGCATACGCCTTTCATCAGGCCATCGGGGGGCGTTTGGTGCCCAAATCCTCTGCCATGGTGCGTTCGTTGGTGGACTCCTACCAAATGCTGAGTGAGCGAATCGCTGAATTGGCCCATACCAATGAAGATTTAGAGGATAAAGTGCGGGGGCGTACAGCTGAACTGGAATTGGCCCGTGGGGCGGCAGAGGCAGGAAGTTTGGCCAAGGCACGATTCATCCGGGCGATCAGTCATGAACTGCGTACACCCATGAATGCCATTCAAAGTCATGCCTTGATTCTTGAACAAAGCGGGTTGTCGGGCATGGCAGAAGAATCGGCAAGGGAGATTCTTCAGGCCTCACAGCTTTTGCTGGACCGCATCAATAGTTTGATCGAATTCAGTCAGCAAGATCCAGAGATGACGGTAGAGCCAACGCGGATATTTTGTATGCAACATCTGCTGAAAAATACGTTGACAGTCCCTTTTCGCCAGGCCAAGGCTAAGGGGTTGCAGGCCAAATTGGTTCTGGATGCAGAGCTGTCCCAGGCCTATTTGGGGTCGGTAGAAACACTCAAAAATATGCTACATCCGATTCTGGATAACGCTGTCCGTTTTACCAAAAAGGGCCAGATACTGATTCGGATAGCCCCAACAAAACAAGGACTCTCTTTCCGGATAAAGGACTCGGGGCCGGGTATCGATGAAAACTATCAGAACAGATTGTTTGAGGCCTTTACCCAAGGGGATGAGCGCCTCAGCCGCCACCATGGCGGTATGGGTATGGGGCTGGCCCTGGCGGCCCGGCTGGCTGGGCAGGTTGGGGCTGAGTTGTGGTTGGAATCCTCCAGTTCCCAAGGCAGTTGCTTTGTGTTGGATGTGCCCTTGTCTGCTGCCGAGCGTGCAGATTGTCCCCCTGTTGCCTGGAGCGATGACAGTTGGGTCGGCCGGTCTGAGGCGCAAGCTACGCCGGAGTCCGGTCCGGGTCGAGGGAAAGGCCGTTTTCCTGATGATCAGGAACGTGGCCAGTTGGAGCAACTGCTGGCTCTACTTGAAGTCAACGACACGGCAGCTGCCACCCTTTGCCATGAAATTGACCAGCCGTTGATCGACATATTGGGTCCGGAATGGATGCCATTTCAGGCGCACATGGATGGCTTTGATTATCAGTCAGCGGCCAACGTGGTGCGTGCCTGTCTCAATAGGACTGGTGAGATATGAGCGAAAAAGCAACCATTCTGATCGTCGATGATGAGCCTGCCAATCTCAAGGTGCTTACCACGGTATTGCAAGGAGAATACCGGGTTCGTGCAGCCAAGAGCGGCCAACAGGCCCTTGAGGCCATGGGACAGGATCCCAGGCCCGACCTGGTGTTGCTCGACATCATGATGCCAGAGGTGGATGGTTTTCAGGTGTTGGGCAAAATGCGGGAAGATCCGGTACTGAGGGATGTGCCCGTGATTTTTGTCACCGCATTGGATGATGAGGGTAATGAACAGCAGGGTCTGAATGCCGGGGCCGTGGATTACATCACCAAACCGATCAAAGCACCGCTGGCCCTGGCCAGAGTGAGATCCCATCTGGCCCTCAAGGCAGCGCGGGATCACTTGGAAATAGAGGTGGAAAAACGCACCCAGGAGCTGGCTAATTCCAACTACCAGTTGAAGGTCAATTACTTTGAGACAGTGCGGGTTTTTTCACGCTTGGTCGAGTTGCGGGAAGCGACTTTTGCGAAGCGGGTCAATGTTCGTCTTATCGCAGAAAATGCCCGACGAATCTCCCGTGAGTTGGAGATGGAAGGCAGCGAGGAGCAATCGGTCGTCTTTGCCGCGTTGCTATCACGCATCGGTACCATCAGTCTGCCGGAACGAATGCTGGCTACGCCTATTCTTCTGCTGTCCACAGTGGAACGGCACGAACTCATCAATGCCATCATCGGTGCATGTGCTTTGATTGATAAGGTCCCACCTTTGGCAAAGGCCGCTGTGGTGATTTCAAATCAGTTTGAGCGATTTGATGGCAGCGGATATCCCCATGGGAAAAGTGGTGAGGATATTCCCTTGGGTTCACGTATTCTGGCCGTGGCAAGGGATTTTGTCTTGCTGCGCGATGGCATGATCGAGCAACGCCGGTATGTGCTGGATGAGATACTGGCTTACATGAAAAAAAAGGCAGGCAGCTTCTATGACCCTGAAATCGTGCAGCTGAGTAATCAGCTTAACTGGTGTAGTGATTCCAAACCCCGGCCCATTTTTGAGGCGGGCCTGGCGGATGTCGTCGTGGGCATGGAGTTGGCTGAGGTGAAATTTGGCGACAGTGTCTTTTGTCGTGACACCATTGCGACTGAAAAGGTGATCAGCGAGCTACTGGAGCTTACACTTGAGACGGGCGAATACTGTGCTATTAAGGTTAGGGCACGACAGTAGAGGGCATTTTGTTGCGGATGTTGACGTGGTTTCGGGTTTACCGCCCCGTAAAGGGCTGAAGGGTCCTGGTTGGCCAGCCCAATCGCCATCTCCGCCCGAAATGCGGCCAACACGGCTTCCAAAGGGCGGCAGTCCATCTGTTGGCAGGTTGCTGCTGTGGCGAAAAGTTCCGTTCGCACCGCTATCGGCTTTGAACGACCCTGAATAACGGCAGGTGGTCGATGCGGCTTTGGATGCACCGGTGGTGTATGCCGCTGAACATGTTCAGACCGAGAATGCCATTCAACGTGGCCAATGGGAGCAACTGCTGGCTTTGCCTGAAGTCAACGACACGGCAGCTGCCACCCTTTGCCATGAAATTGACCAGCCGTTGATCGACATATGGGGTCCGGAATGGGCACCATCTCAGGCGCACATGGAGGGTTTTGATTATCAGTCAGTGGACGGGGTGGTGCGTGCCTGTCGCGATAGAACTGGTGAGATATGAGCGAAAAAGCGACCATCTTGATCGTCGATGATGAACCTGCCAATCTCAAGGTGCTTACCACGGTGTTGCAAGGAGAATACCGGGTTCGTGCGGCCAAGAGCGGCCAGCAGGCCCTTGAGACCATGGGGCAGGACCCCAGGCCTGATTTGGTGTTGCTCGACATCATGATGCCGGAGATGGATGGTTTTCAGGTGCTGGGCAAAATGCGGGAAGATCCGGTATTGAGGGATGTGCCCGTGATTTTTGTCACCGCATTGGATGATGAGGGCAATGAACAACAGGGTCTGAATGCCGGGGCTGTGGATTACATCACCAAACCGATCAAAACACCGTTGGTTCTGGCCAGAGTGAGATCCCATCTGGCCCTCAAGGCGGCGCGGGATCATTTGGAAATAGAGGTGGAAAAACGCACCCAGGAGCTGGCTGATGCCAACTACCAGCTGAAGGTCAATTACTTTGAAACCGTGCGGGTATTCTCCCGTCTGATCGAGCAAAGGGATGCCGCCTTGGCTGGGCGTATTAATGCCCGCCGTATCGCGGAAAATGCCCGCCAGGTTGCCCGCGAGCTGGAAGAGAAAGGAAACGAGGAACAGTCCGTTGTCTTTGCGGCCTTACTGTCGCGTGTCGGTACCCTTGGTCTGCCGAACCGGGTGCTGACCACCCCTATTTTCTCGCTGTCGCCGGAGGAGCGCTGTGAGCTCTATGACGCCATCATCGAGTCGTGTCGATTGCTCGAAAAGATCCCACCCCTGGTGGAGGCCGCTTTGGTGATTGAAAATCAGTTCGAACGCTTTGATGGCAGCGGATATCCCCATGGGAAAAGTGGCGATGAAATTCCTCTGGGTGCCCGCATCCTGGCGGTAGCGCGGGATTTTCATCTGCTGCGTGAGGGCATGATTGATCCGCGCCGCTATGGCCTTGAAGAGACACTGGATTACATGAAAAGGAAGGCGGGCAGTTTTTACGATCCTGAAATTGTACAACTGAGCAATCAACTGAATCGTAATCCGGTTTCCAGGTCCAGACCCGTTGTCGGGGTGGGGCTGGATGATATTGTTGTTGGGATGGAGCTGGCTGAGGTGACATTGGGTGACCAGATTTTCTGCCGTGACACCATGGCCACCCAAGAGATCATCGACGAGCTGAAAATGACCGTGTTTGAGACGGGGGAGTCCTGTGCCATTAAAGTGCGGACACGGGCCTAGCTGAATCCGGGTTTACCGCCTCGTAAAGGGCCGAATAGTCCTGGTCGGCCAGCCCAGCCGCCATCCCCGCCCGAAACACCGCCAGCATGGCTTCCAAAGGGTGGCAGTCCATATGCTGGCGGGCTGCTGCCATGGCGAAAAGTTCCGTGTCCTTGACCAGATGCTTCAATGGGAAGTTAGGCTTGTCGTAGCTGTGCGTCAGGTATTTTTCGAGTTTCTTGTCGAAGGTGGGCGCATAGAGGGCGCTGGTGCGCAGCAGGGACATGAACTGATTCACATCGACACCTTCGGCCTGCACCAGTCCCAGGCTGAGGGAAAAACCGGTAGTCAGGGAGGCGATGAGCTGATTCATGGCCAGCTTAAGGGCGGCGGCGTGGCCCACCGGCCCAATTCGCTGCGGATTACTGCCCAGATCGCGCAGCAGGGGGAGACAGGTGCTGAACAGCCCGGGGTCTCCACCGCCCATGACGATCAACGTGCCCGCCCGGGCCTCGGGCAGGCTGCCCAGAACCGGCGCCTCCAGGTATTGTCCACCTTGCTGTTGGGTGAGGCCGGCCAGATAGCGGCTCTCATCCGGGGCGATGGTGCCCATTTGGATCAGGGTTTTGCCCTGCAGGCTGCCGATGGCCGGATCCCTGAACATCACCTGTTCGATGGCGGCGGCGTCACTCAGCAACAGCAGGCAGGTTTTTGTGTTGGTGATGGCTTCCGAGGCCGAATCTGCCACGAAGATCCCCTGCTGTTTCAGCGGCTCTGCCCGTTCCGGACTGCGGTTCCAGACCAGAAGTGGCCGTCCCTGCTGATGCAGTCGTTGGGCAATGGCGCTGCCCAACAGGCCGGTGCCGAGCAGGGCGGTCTTCATGAGTGATAGGGGGGGCTGAGTTCGTGGACAGCGTTGATAAAGGCCCCGGCGTGATCGGGGTCGATGCCGGGATGAATGCCGTGGCCCAGGTTGAACACATGGCCGCTGCCATGACCATAGTTTTCCAGGATGCCCCCCACTTCCTGACGGATACGCTCTGGTGAGGCATAAAGAATACAGGGGTCCATATTGCCCTGCAGGGCGACCCGGTCGCCGACGCGGCGGCGGGCGCCGTCGATCGGTGTGGTCCAGTCCAGTCCCAGAGCATCGCAGCCACTGTCAGCCATGCTCTCCAGCCATTCGCCACCGCCCTTGGTGAAGAGGATGACCGGTACCTGGCGCCCCTCCGCTTCGCGGGTCAGACCCTGGATGATGCGGCTCATGTAGTGGAGGGAGAAGTCGTGGTAATCGCGGCTGGTGAGCACGCCGCCCCAGGTGTCGAACAGCATCACGGCCTGGGCACCCGCGGCAATCTGACCATTGAGATAGGCGGTGACGGCGGTGGCGGTTTTGTCCAGCAATTGATGCATGAGATCGGGCCGGTCGAACAGCATTGCCTTGACGATGCTGAAGTTTTTGCTGGAACCGCCCTCCACCATGTAGGTGGCCAGCGTCCAGGGGCTGCCGGAAAAGCCGATCAGTGGTACCGATCCATTGAGCTCGCGCCGAATGGTACGCACCGCATTCATCACATAGTCCAGATCCTCTTCCGGATCGGGGATGCCAATGGCCTTGACGGCGGCTTCATCCTGCACCGGATTGCGGAAGCGGGGGCCTTCGCCCTCTTCAAAATAGAGCCCCAGGCCCATGGCATCGGGTACGGTCAGGATGTCAGAGAAAAGGATGGCGGCATCCAGGGGATAGCGCTTCAGCGGCTGCAAAGTGACTTCACAGGCCAGGTCCGGATTCTCACAGAGTGACAGAAAACTGCCCGCTTTCTCCCGGGTGGCACGATATTCGGGCAGATAGCGGCCGGCCTGGCGCATCATCCAGACCGGGGTGACATCGACCGGTTGTCGAAGCAGGGCACGGAGCAGGCGATCATTTTTCAGTTCGGTCATCAGGAATTGGCCTTTTGGGTAGAAAGCGGTTTGATGGTAGGTCTTCTCATTTTGGCCCAATATGGAGTGGCGCGTTGAGCGTTTGAAGCAGTTCGGCATCTCGTTTGAGTGGGTCGGCACTATACCAGAGTGCCAGCCTTTTCACCTTCAGGGTGCGGTAGATCAATAGCAGGGAGAGGGGGCGTTTCAGCTTTATATCTTGAGGTTTTTTCCCGCTCAGGGCGGTGTCGATGCGTGCGGCATCCCAGCCCTGAGCCTTCAGGCTTTGTCTGCTGAGCCCGGAGACCTGATCAAGTTGAATGCAGCCCTTGTTTGGGTCGGAAGACTGATGCAGCTGCAAAGTCGATAGCTGGCTGCTGCTGAACCAGGGGGCGGGTGCAGGTCCTAGATGCAGCTGGTCAAGGCTAAGGCTTTGGCTGTGCAGGGTACGGCACGCTTTGCTGATATCGACCGGGTTGACCCAGAGGGTTGCCGGTCCACGAGTGCGCTCAGCAGTGAGATCATTGGTATCGATCAACAGATAGTCCTCCCCAACCAGGGGTAACACCCAACGCAGTCGTTCCAGATTGAGTCGCAGCTGTTGAATGGAGAAAGTGAGCTCCTGGTTAAGGGCTTTCAGGGTATTGGCTCCGACAAAACCGTCGGCGGTGAGCCCATGGCGTTGCTGAAATTGTTTGATGCCCGCTTGCAGACTGATATCGTTCTGCTCCGGCCCCCGGTCGTCGGGCAGGTCGCCACTGAGGACCAGGCGTTTGCGCAGCTGGGGGATACGGCGGTCATTGTCCCCTGGTGAGAGGGTCGGGCCAGCGGGAATTTTCGGCCAGCCTCCCATGATTTGGGCCTCCAGGCGCTGATTCAGTATCTGGCGCAACTGGCGGTAGGGGGCCTGGAAGGGCCTTGCCCAATGGAAGGCATCTTCGATACGGCCATCGCGGATGAAGCTCAGCAGCAGCGGGGTACGGTCGATGTTATCCCCCGGTGCATTGAGTTGAAAGGCACGGGGGGCTGAGGGGTTGGCTTTGCCAAAGCGCAGGTGATAGAGCGCCCGCAGATAGGCCTCGGTCAGCAGCAGATCCAGTTTGGCGGTTTGCGCCGGAGAGAGGGTGCCCTGGCGGGCCTGTTTAAGACGACGGTTGATGTCGGCAGACCAATAATCATCGGGATTGAGCCCATCCCCGGAAAGCCCCAGGATGGCATCCGCCAGGGCCGGGATAGTCTGTTGGGTCCAGAGCGGCTGACTGTGCTGGTTGGGATAAAGCCGGGTCAAAAGAGGGTGGCTGAACAGTCGCTGTTTGCCGATTTTGCCGGCTTTCAGATTTTGCTGGATCTGGGTGGCGAAATCCGGGGGCGTGGCCAGGGCGGGGGCCAGGGGGAAGCAGAGCACTACGAAAGCTATGAATATCCGGTTCATATCGGCAGACGTCGTGGGGAGTGTCCCAACTATCCTGCCGAATTCCAGACCTTGGCGCAATCCGGAACCACAGCCTGGCTGGAATGAGCTGCTAAACTTTGACAGAGTTGTGATGTCGAAGAAGCCGTATGTCCAGACAGCCCAAACCGAATTTTCAGCACCTCCCCCTTTTCCCGCTCATTCTGTGGCTGGTGCTGTCCCAGTCGGGTTGCAATCGGGAGGATCTCCGTGAACTGGCGGACCGGGCGGTGGCGGTACCCCGGTCCGTGGCGGCTTACGCGGCTGCGGAAAGACCTGCCAGAGGGGTCTCTCTGCCTGCGGTGAAGGATGAGGCGCTACGCAATGATGTGATGCAGGCAGAGCTCAGTGCCGGTCCTGCGGGTCGTGCCGTGCTGGCGATGGGGCGGCGTTTGGCCTGGGAAGAGAAGGCCATCGTGCGGGGCAGCTGTTGGAACTGGGTCAATACGGTTTATGACCGGGCCGGTTATGGCGAGAACAAATACTATGCCTATAAAAGCCGCTTCAAGGGACCCTATGTGGATCTCCACCGCATTCAGCCGGGTGACTGGCTTTACTACGTCAACCACTCCTACCGGAATGTCGAGCACAGCGGCATCTTTGTCTACTGGCTTGACCGGTCCAAAGGCACAGCCATCATTCTCAGCTATGGCGGTGAGGGACGCGGCGAACCCGGTCGCTATCGTCCCTATGACATTCGCCACACCTATATGATTACCCGGCCGGGGAGACTCTAGTCTGCGTATGAGATGCACGCTGGGCCTCAAGTGGTCAGTCTTTATCTCCCTGGTACTGATTGTCTCGGTGCCCTTTGTGCTGTTGTTGGGGGCCGCGACCGCCTACAGTCGGTTCCTCTATGAGCAGGAGGTGCGGTCTGAGATTGAATCGGCCCTGCAGCGGGTGGTCACCGCTTTTGATCGCCGGCTCTATATTGAGCACGACCTGATCAAGGGCCTGTCCGGCACCTCGGCGGTCCAGGGCTATTTACCCGTGCTTCTGGATCTCAAACGCTATGGCCAGGCGCCGGATTTTGTGGACCGTACCCATCAGGTGGCCAGCTTTTTCGAGACCTTTCAGGGCGTGCGTCGCAGTCTGGGTACAGTGCGCATACTGGATCACCAGGGCAATACCCTGGTCAAAGTGGCCAAAGGGCACCGTGCCCCGCCTCTGGCTGGCAAGGCGACAGTGGTGCCCGTGGTGGAAGAGGGGGTTGAAGATGCCCAGCTGCAAAAAGCCTTGTCTGAGTTGCAGTCGCAGGAGGTCGGTTCCCTGTCTCCCCTGTTTGACATTGCCCGTTCAGACGCGGTGTTTCACACCGTGCTGCCTCTCCGTTATGAAGACGAGCGGGTCGGCTATCTGGTGATAGAGGCCCCATTGGAAGCGCTGGATCGCAGTCTGGACAGCATGGCCCGGCCGAGAGAGGCGGATCTCATCGTGGCCGAGGTCAACAGCGACCTGGGAGAGCGCGAAGGTATGGTGCTTTACGAGGGGCGTTCCGGTATCAACTTCGCCTTTGAGGGCAACCGGCCGCTGCTGTCAGAATCCTATCCCCGGCTGGCTGAGATTGCCGGGATGGACGAGTCGGATCGCCTGCAGGAGGCCGATGGATCGACCCTCTATTACGCGAATGTCTTTCCCTATCCCGACCGGTTGGTCAATTGGGTGTTTATCTTTCGACTGGACAGTGGCTATCTGGGGCGCCCTTTTCGTCTGGCCGTGCCCATGTTGTGGATCACCCTCGCCCTGGCTTTGCTCATTGCCCTGGCCATGGCCTTTCTCGGCACCAGACGCATTACAACCCCGGTCAGTGCCCTGACCCGCCGTCTGGTTGCCTTTGCTGCGGGCCAGCGGGGAGAGGCCCTGACCCCCTCCGGCCCAAGGGAGATACGTCAGGCCTGCGAGGCCTTCAACAGCATGTCGGAAGGCCTGCAACAGGCAGAGCAGGCACGGGAGAGCGCCGAGCGCTCGCTGGTACAAAACGCCAAACTGGCTTCGGTAGGACAGCTGGCGGCAGGTATCGGCCATGAATTGAGCAATCCGCTCAACAACATCTACTCTCTGACCAGACTGGCCCAGCGCCATCTGAATCCCGATGAAGCTGCCTGGCAGGATCTGGGGCAGATCCGTGAAGAGGCGGAGCGGGCCTCCGGCATCATCAAAGGGCTGCTGAATTTTGCCCGCCAGGGCCCCACCAGCCCCTCGTCATTTGATCTTGGCGATTGGGCACGGGACTCCCTGGCCCTGGTCGAGCGTCTGGCTGAAAAGCACCAGGTCAGCCTGGTCAGCCAGCCCGGTGAGCGCTGCACCCTGGAGGCGGACCGGTCCCTGTTGCAGCAGGCCCTGGTGAACGTGCTGATCAATGGGGTACAGGCCACGCCTGCCGGTGGCGAGGTGCGCCTGGGCTGGCAGGTTGAAAACGGGCAGGTCGATATTCAGATTTTGGACCAGGGGCCGGGGCTGGACCCTGCCAGCCTGGATCACCTGTTTGATCCCTTTTACACCAGCAAGCCCGAAGGAGAGGGTACCGGCCTGGGTCTCTCCATTGCCCTGGGGATCTGTCAGCGGCATGGGGGAGAGCTGACCCTGGTGAACCATTCAGAAGGCGGGGCGCTGGCCTGCCTGCACTTGCCACTGTCCCACTGACGTTGCCCGGTTGCGGTCAGATGAAGCCCATGTGAACAGCCTCCCGTTTGATGATTAAGCAAATAAAATCATATCACTAGAACAATAAGTTCTAGTGATATTATAGGTTATCCCGTTTGTTGATATTCAATTCTTATTGACAGGCGGCATGGTGAGCTGCTAGATTTTGTGCCGAAATGCGTTTATCGCTTAACTGGTGTTAACTGATATTGAAAAGGATCTGTTTTGCAAACCAGGGAGGAGAGGGAAGTTGTTTTGCACTTTGTGTTTTCATGGACGCTCTCCTCAGCCCGGGTCCCGTCTGTTGGACAAAGGGCGACGCTTTACTCCCCGGGTTTTTCCTTTCTTAAACTGAAACATCGTTGGGTTTAATCGATAAATTTTCCGCTCATTCGGAGAAGGGAGGATAACTGTGCGCCAAGCTGAAATTGCTATCACCAAAAGCCGCCGGGATTTTTTGAGACTGGCCCCGGCACAAGACCCATTTGAATAGAGCAATACTTTCAGCTTGAGATAAGCTCTCTGGAAAAATTGAACGAAAGGAGAATCGCGATGAAACGCAGCATGAGCCTACTATTGGCCTTACTGGCCCTCTGGATACTGCCTGGCTTGAGCCAGGCCAAAGACCGAACCATCTACTACCACACCGATGCCCTTGGGTCAGTGGTGGCGGCCACCGATGAGCATGGAGACGTGCTCTGGAGAGAGTCCTACAAACCTTTTGGGGAGAGACAGAAAAGAGAAGTCGGCACAGAACAGAACACCCCCTTCTACACCGGCAAGCCCCATGACGACATCACCGGGCTGAGCTACTTCGGCGCCAGATACTATGACCCGGAGATCGGACGGTTTATGGGCATTGATCCGGTGGGGGTGGATCCCGGGAATATCCACTCCTTCAACCGGTATGCTTATGCGAATAATAATCCGTATCGGTTTGTGGATCCGGATGGGATGGAGCCAAATCCTGTATGGAGTTTGCCAGATCCTACATGGAATGCAATTTATTCTCCTAACAATAATATACAGGGTGATTGGATACCCGATTCTCCTCCAAATTGGTATGTTAGGAATAGGGAGAGTATTTATACTGGATTATCAATAGCAACATCAATTAATCCAAAGGGGGCTGTGCAAACTGTTACTGAGCTGCCTGCGTTGCTTCGGAAGATTACAAAGAGTGCAGATAAACTAAATCCAAAGCTTATACAGGAAAATCCACGGAACCTGATTTCAACACAAACTAAGCCGGAGATATCAAGCTCTCGTGTAAAGAAGTTTTCAAAAGATATGGAGCGGAATGGATTTGACCAAAGTAAACCTGTAGATGCTTGGCGAAATCCAAATACTGGCAGATTAGAAATTCAGGATGGCCACCACCGTACGGAAGCGGCTAAAAGAGCTGGTCTGGACAAAATACCTGTTCAGGTATGGGAGTAGCTTTGATGAAAGGAAGATATAGGGCTGCTTTTATTATTCCTGTGGGCGCGGAAAAAGTCTTGGGCGAAGATGGTTGGGAATTTAAATTATCCAGCCCAATTTCTTTGGAGGTTAGCGAATATCTGATTAAGTCGCTTGGGCTTAGGCTGTTGGAGAGTTATCTTGGGCTCGATGATTATATTAATAAAAAAATAAAAATGTCAGTTATTCATGATGATATAGGATGTATAGAAAGTATTTATTTTCAACTTTATGACGATGCTTTAACTATCCTTTGTGAAGTATGTGAAAGCAGCGAAATGCCAACTGGTGTTGAGTTGTTCATCCCCGATATTAACCCCAATGCCATTAACTTAGTGTATAAGTAACTGAAATACAGTAAAATATTTACTCGTATTCATCAATGGAGAGGACGCTGCCATGGCCACTCAACCCTTGTCTAAAACGACCGATCAATCAGCCATCCTGAAGGTCATTTGAATCTATTTATGAGCGCATAAACAAGACTTTGTCTACAGACCGATTCAAACGCCTTGCCTGCCGGAACGAGAAGGATTTTACCCGCAACCGGGCCTTGCCGCTGGGCACCCTGATTCCCTTGCTGTTGAATCTCCGCAAAGGGACGATACGGGACGAACTGGATCAGTTTTTCGATATCCTGAGCCCGGGCGATGGGCTGGCGGCCAACGTCTCCGCTGCGGCCTTTTGCCGGGCTCGGAAGAAGCTCAATCCCGAGGCCCTGGATTACCTCAACAGGGTCTTCATCGAGTCCTGTGCCACGCATGTGGCGCAACGGCGTTGGCATGGCCTTCGGATACTGGCGGTCGATGGCTCAACGGCGCGACTGCCGGACACTCCCAGC
>JBNKLG010000014.1:0-39300 GCA_050292235.1 Sedimenticolaceae bacterium
GATTTGCTCAGCAATGGAGTTCTACTACGCCACTCGACTGCCTGCCAGTCAGATAGAAGACAAGACGATGCGTTTTGATTGGCAAGATTATCTCCATGGCAGGACATTGCTGACCAACCTCAAGCAACTTTCCTCCCATCGGGTCATCTGGCTCTCCATCATCGGCCTCTCGATTGTTTGGGGCATCGCCCAGGTGGTGCTGGCCGCCTTCCCGGCCCATGCCAAAGAGGTGCTCGGTGTTGAGAACACTGTCATCATCCAGGGTCTGCTGGCCAGTTCCTCCATCGGTATCATTCTGGGTTCCCTGTTTGCGGGTGGCACCTCGCGCCATCATATTGAGACAGGCCTAATCCCTTTAGGGGCCCTTGGGGTAGTGGCCTCGCTTTTCTTTCTGCCCCAACTCACCTCCATCGGGTGGCTGGCACTGGATTTTCTGCTAATGGGAGCTGCGGTAGGCATGTTCATCGTTCCCCTAAATGCCCTCATCCAGTTTCATGCCAAAGAACATGAACTGGGCACAGTACTGGCAGGCAATAACTGGATGCAGAATCTGGTGATGCTCGGTTTCCTGGGATTGACGGTTCTGCTGACCACCAGCGGCAGCAGCAGCTTCGGTCTGTTTCAGTTGCTGACGCTCATTGCCCTCGCGGGTGCTCTCTACACTGTCTGGCAACTGCCTCAGTCGCTGGTGCGCTATCTGATCGCACGGATTTTCTCGGGCGGTTACCGTATTCAGATTGCCGGTTTCAAGAATCTGCCCGCCAGTGGTGGCGTGCTGATGCTGGGTAACCACATCAGTTGGCTCGACTGGGCCATGGTGCAGATCGCCTGCCCGCGCCCGATCCACTTTGTCATGCACCGCACCATTTACCAACGCTGGTACCTGCGCCGGTTTCTGGATTTTTTTGGTGTCATCCCCATCGCCGGTGGTCAAAGCCGGGAGGCACTGGAAGAGGTCAGAAACCTGCTCAATGCTGGTGAAGTGGTCTGTCTTTTCCCGGAAGGGGCCATCAGCCGCAACGGCCAACTGGGTGAGTTCAAAAAGGGCTTTGAGCGGGCCGTGGAGGGAGTCGAGGATGCAATCATTCTACCCTTCTACCTGCGCGGACTCTGGGGCAGCCGTTTCTCCCGTTCCAGTCTGAAGCTACAGCAGCTGCGCAATACCCGGCTGCGTAGCGAAGTGATCGTTGCTTTTGGTCAGCCGTTGGCATTGGAGACCCCGGCCCATGAGATCAAACGCAAGGTCTTTGATCTCTCCATTGACGCCTGGGAGCAGCATACTCAGGGCCTTGACTCTATCCCCCTGGCCTGGTTGCGCACGGTCAAAAAGGTCGGTACCGAACTCTGTCTGGCCGATGCCATTGGCGATACGACACTCTCCGGCTACCGGGTCAGCACCGGAGTCATCGCCTTCTCCCGTCTGATTCGCCGACGCAGTCCGGAACAAAACATCGGCCTGCTGCTGCCCACCAGCAGCGCCGGGGTGATCGCCAATATGGCCTGCCTGCTGGTAGGCAAGACGGTGGTCAATCTCAACTACACCGCCAGCGAGGCGGCGCTGATCTCTGCGGTCAAAAAGGCCGAGATCCGCAGCCTCTACACATCGCGCCGCTTTCTCGACAAGCTGGAGAAAAAGGGGATCGTCCTGGATCAGCTACTGAAAGGTCTGGATGTCATCTATCTGGAAGAGCTGAAGGATCAGATCAGTCAGGTGCAGAAAATCGTTCTGCTGGCCGTTTCTGCCCTCCTGCCTGCGCGATGGTTGTATCTGCTGTTCGGCAAACCCGTCCAGATTGATGCCCCCGCCGCCATTCTCTTCTCCAGCGGCAGTGAGGGAGAACCCAAAGGGGTGGTGCTCAGCCATCGCAACATCATGGGCAACATCCGTCAGGTCTCAGACGTGCTCGATACCCAGGCGAACGATGTGGTCATGGCCAGCTTACCCCTGTTCCACGCCTTCGGTCTGACCGTCACGGGATTCATGCCTCTGGTGGAGGGGATGCCTGCGGTCTGCCACCCCGACCCCACCGACGTGGCCAACGTGGCCAAGGCCATCGGCAAATATCAGGCGACGGTCTTCTGTGGTACCTCCACCTTCCTGCGCCTCTTTACCCGCAACAAGCGGGTGCATCCGCTGATGATGGCCTCACTGCGGGTGGTGGTGGCCGGGGCCGAGCGCCTCAGCCCCGAGGTGCGGGAGTCCTTCAAGCTCAAGTTCAACAAAGAGATTTACGAGGGTTACGGCACCACTGAGACCACGCCGGTGGCCGGGGTCAACATCCCCGACCGCATTGATCCCCAGGATTGGCAGGTGCAGGAGGGCAGTCGCCTGGGCACCGTCGGCCTGCCTCTGCCCGGCAGCAGCTTTCGTATTGTTGATCCAGAAACGCTCGAGACCCTGCCCCCTGGCGAAGATGGTCTCATCCTCATCGGTGGCACCCAGGTCATGCTGGGTTACCTGGGGGACAGCGAAAAAACCGCTGAAGTCATCGTCGAGCTGGATGGTAAACGCTGGTATAAGAGCGGCGACAAGGGGCATCTGGATACCGACGGCTTCCTGACCATCGTCGACCGCTACTCCCGCTTTGCCAAAATCGGCGGCGAGATGATCAGCCTCGGCGCCATTGAAGGTGCCGTTGGCAAACTGCTGCCAGAAGAGGTTGAGGTACTGACCACCGCCCTACCGGACGGCAAAAAAGGCGAAAAGGTGGTGATGCTGGTGGCGGGAGATATCGCCCTGGATGCACTGAAAAAGCTCATCGATGACTCAGGATTGAATCCGTTGATGCGCCCGGCCGAACTCATTTCGGTCGCAGAGATTCCTAAGCTGGGCAGCGGGAAAAGCGATTTTAAGCGTGCCAAAGAGATGGCCTTGGCTGAAGCAAACGCATAATCCATGCGGCAGGTTCCCACGAAGGACTGTGGGAACAGGTCGGCTTCTGACTGTCTTGAACCCCATACGGCCAGGAGCTATGCTGAGACTTAAGCTCAAACCGGCCAACTGTCCATGCGTGACACCTCATCCACCGGCTTTACCCTGATCGAGATGATGATCATTCTTGGCATCATCGCCGTCTTGCTGATGCTTGCCATGCCCTCCATGACACCGATCACCATCCGGGGCCAGATCAAAGAGGCTGTGGAGATTGCTGCCAAGCTCGAGCCCTCCGTCGAAACCATCTATGGACTGACAGGCAAGTTTCCCAAAGACAACGATGCCGCCGGATTACCGCCAGCCAACAAATTGCTGGGCAGTTATGTCCAGGGCATCGAGCTAAAGGACGGGGCCTTCCACATCAAGTTGGGCAACAAGGTCAACGCCAGTGTGGCAGGAAAGATCGTCACCCTTCAGCCGGTTGCCGTTGATGACAGCCCGGCCAGTCCCCTATCCTGGGTATGTGGGATGGCTGCAACGCCCGATGGCATGAGCCGCGTGGGTGAAAACCGCACCGATGTAAGTCTTGAAATGCTGCCGGTTAAGTGCCGGATCTGAACGAACACGAATCACAGCCGCGGTTCGTTCTCCACCGCATTTACGGTGCTGCGCTTTGCCCAACCCATCAACTCTGTAGGAGTGCCCCATAGGCGCGATGAGTATGGTGGTGCGCCGGTCATATCATTCTTACAGGCGTGGGCTTCGCGCCCATGGGGCGCTCCTACTGGCGCTTGTGAGAGGAGCTTGGTTGGGCATTTTACGATTCAAAAGGAGAGACCCAGAATCCAAACCGCAAGCGGTTTGGATTCTGGGTGCCAGTTATAGCCATTGCTATTAAGCCAACACATCTCCTGAGTGACGGCGCTGCCACCAGTAGACAGCACCCAGAAGCAGCAGCATCAGCAAGATCCCCTCTTCCGCCTCAGGCGCAGAGCTACCGCTGAACTGTTGTGCCTGGGGCGCATAGGCGTGCTGGGTGACGCCCTTCACCATGGGCAGTGGAACCGCGGCATCCTTGTTGCTATCAGGGTTCTGGTTATAGACCTTCTGAGAGACAGCGACGAAGGCGGTCCAGCGGGTCATGAGGGAGTAATCCAGACCCAGCTGGGTCACCTTTTCCTTCAGACCATCATCAGAGGCCTCTGAGGGACGGCGATCATTGGGCATGGTCATCTCGCGCATGTAATCGGCGATACGACTGCGCGCCCAGATGAGGGAGATGGCCTGTCCCTGTTCCTGACCGGCCTTCTCTATCTTGAGATCCAGCGGCAAAGTGGCCTTTTGGCCGTTGATGAGACCACTGACTTTGATCGGCTGTTGTCCCACCTGTTTGATCTTGCCCAGCAGACGCAGGGAATCGCCGACAAAGAGATCGGGCAGCATGGGGGGGCTGACCTCTTCGACCTGGGTATCGCCCCAATCGATGCTGATGTCGGTCAGCACCGGGGTTTGCAGGCGGTCAGCAAAGAGCTTGGCAACCCCCTCCACCTCCTGGGTCGGGTCGATATAGCGGGCGAAACCGCGACCGGACCGACCCATCTCATCCAGCAGATAACGATTGACGCTGGTGCCGACACCCAGGGCGTAGATGCGGGCATTGCCGCGTAGCGTATTGATGCGCTCCAGCACCGTATGCTCGTTGCCGATGTACCCATCGGTGAGAAAGATGACGATGCGCAGATGATCCTTCGTCTCTGGCACCGACAGGGCCTGCGAAATAGCGTCATCGATATGGGTGCCACCGCTGGCCCGGAAGGCCTGGATATGGGCCAAACCATGCTTCAGGTTATCCGGCGTCGCTGGCAGCGGGCTGGCGTGGAATTCCCGCGGACTGTTGCTGAAATCGATGATGCGAAAGGTATCACTAGGGCGCAGATGGTGCAGCACCTGTTCCATGAAGGCCTTGCTGGCCGCCAACGGCTGGCCGGACATGGAGCCGGAGGTGTCCAGCACAAAGACCATTTCGCGCGCGGTGATGGTATCGGCTTTAGGCATCGCCGGTGGTTCCAGCAACAGGCTGAAATAGCGGCCGCTGGCATCTTCATGGGTCAGGAGTCCAGCCTGAGCCTGATCACCGGAAAGGCTGTAATGCAGCTCGAAATCACGGTTATCGATGACCTTGCCCTGGGCCAGCTGGATCTTTTGATGCTGCATATCCAGCTTGTTGGCGCTGATGTCATGGGTTGGGCTGGTGACAGAGGCAATGGGCATGCCGCCATCCAGGGTCACGTCAATGGAGACCCGGTCTTCTTCAATGCTCTTTGGCAAATTGACCCCAGCCACACCGGGATAGGCGGGCAGTGATTCCAATTCCCAGGCACCGACTTTTTGCTGGACCTTCTGCTGGGTTTGCCCCGATTGAAACCGGGGGCCGACAATGAGTGGCAACACCAATTCATAGTGGCCATCCACCTGGGGCAACGGCTGCACATAGTGCAGTGTGATGTGGATGGGATAATCCGGCATCAGGTTGGCCAGCTGTTGGGTAAACATATTGGGTCGATGCTGCTCCAGCAGGCTGGCGGATTTACCCGCCTTTTTGGCCTGGTCGAACGTTTTTTTGGCCTCTTCCTTGCGCCGAATTTTGGCCTCCACCAGCTCATCGGCCACTTGCATGCGCATGGCGTGCACTGCGGCCTCTTTATTAAGGGGAAAGAGATAGCTGGCATTCAGCGGGATACCCGTAGGGTTCTGGAAATCCTGCTCCAGGGTCACATGGGCCAGATCGCCCTTGATATCGACCCGATAATGGGATTTGAGCAGCGGAAACTGGATCTTCTGCCCCTCCAGCTCGGCCTCAATGAAGCCACCGGGTGAAACCTCTTCCGCAGAAGCGGGTAACCACCAGACTGCAATCAATAAGAGAACGATTTTCTTCATGGGATCTCTCCTTTCAGATGTGTTGAGATTGTTCGCCGCTAACGACGGGTTGGGGTTGAGTCAAGGGAAAATCCAGGGCCGAGAACAGATGCTGATCCCAGTCCTGATCGGATTCGATAGGGCTATCCCAGGGAACGATGCGCTGTACCGACATCCAGCGTTGCGGGGTCTGAAACCAATGCCAAACCGCCTCGGCCACATGGGTTGCCATCTTGCCATCGGCGGAGATAAAGCTGACCGAGACCCGCCAGACACGACCATCCGGTGAGGTAGCGCGATAGACTGCCGTAGGCACAACGCCATTACGGCTGCCCAGGTACTCCACGCCAAAACCCAGACCACGCAGGCACTCATCTGGCGCATGCAGATGGCGCAAGGGGGATTGGGTCTGGGTAATCAACAGACCGCGCTCGCCGTATTGCACCTTGATGGCCGCACCACCAAATTGCTGGAAGTAGCGTTGTTCCTTGTCCAACAGAGGCACCAGCTGCCCTACCTCACCATCCAGATAGCTCGGGGCGTAGGGGGTTTCCAGGGCAACGCCCACGTCCAACGGTTTTGGCATCCGAGTCACCACGACAGCAGCGAGGAAAAGAAAAGCCACCGCCGTTAACAGTGAGGCCTTTGGCGTCAGCCTGAACGGCTGCCGGGATCGGTATGAGGTGGCATACGAAACAGGGGTCGCACCCCGGTTGACACGGTAGATCCAGAGAAAGAAGAGGATCAGCAGGGCAAAGGCGGGCATCAGAGAGGCAAGACCCACCACCTCATGCCAGGGCTGCACCATCACATCCACATTGGGGATGGGATGCAGTACGCCCGTGGCCAGCAGCAGAATGCGAAAGCTGTTGCTTATCCAGGCGGCAGCCAGCATCAGACCGATGCCCATGAAACCCTGCCACCTGCTGGGCCGGGCAACGGCCATCAAGGCACCGAGAAAGACGCTGAGCAGAATCAGGGCCGAGGTGCCGGAACAGGGCAGATCGATTAAGAGGGTTTCGCTGGGGAGCTGGATGCGTGTGCCCTGACAGCTCACCCCATCGGCCATGCCCGTCAACATCGAGCAGGAGGACCAGGTTGAGAGCTGTTGCAGGCCATAGCCCAGCGTCCGTTGCACGACCCGTTCCATCGGCAGGGCACAGGCGAAGAGCAGAGCCATCCAGGCTGGAGAGAGGGCACGCTGGCGCTGGTGCAGGCCAAACAACAGCCCAAGCGCATAGAGATCTACCACCAGAGCCAGAGCACCGATGATGTTGATCGCCAGCACCTGGCCCAGCAAGCGAATCAGGGCTGTGGTTCCCAGAAGCGCCACCGGCAGCCAGGGTCTGTTTTCCGCCTGATAGTATCGAGGGGAACTCAGACTCCAGCCGAGCAGTAGTGCAATCAGCAGAAAGACCCGGAGACCATCAGAATCATAGCTGGGATCCACCCAGGTATTCGCCAGCCAGCGGAGGGGGTCCAGGGCCAAAATGCCAACCCCGAGGGCCAGCATCAGTGAAGGGATCGAAGAGAGGGGCAGTGGTCTGTTCATGGGAGACAGCATGAACGACGACCGTGCAGTCCCTGCGGCTCAAAGCAGGAGTTTCAGCGGAAATTTTGTGCAGATTTAGCGTAGGACGTGCCGCCCTCTCTTACAAAGGCAAGGCGGTCTTATCAACTACCCGACGCAGCACAAAACTCGAGTGCACCCCGCTAACGCCTTCGATGCGGGTGATTTTATCCAACAACAGGGACTGAAAGGCATCCATATCCTGCATCACCACCTTGAGTTGATAGTCTGCATCCTGTCCGGTGATGAGCAGACATTCCATCACCTGTGGCAGGGTGGCGATTTGGCTCTCAAAGTGGGTAAAGCGCTCCGGGGTATGGCGATCCATGGAAATATGGATCAGGGCCATGAGACTCAGCCCCAGTTGCTTGGCATCAAGCAGGGCACGATAGCCAGTGATGAGCCCGGACTCTTCCAAAGCCCGCACCCGTCGTAAACAGGGGGACGGCGAGAGGCCGATGCGCTCGGCCAATTCCTGATTGCTGATACGACTCTCGGTTTGCAGGATGCTGAGGATATGGCGGTCGTAGCGGTCAAATTCCATAATTTTTTCTATTCAAAGCAACATATTTCAATATAAAACCAATATTAGGCCAATTATTGCTAATAAATAGCAAAATAAGGATTAAATCGCAATAAAAAACCCGCTCAATAGACTTATTATTTCATCAAGCCGCCACAAGCAGACCGAACAGACCCATATCCCCACAAGGGATTCCACCGTCACCCTGCCCCACAAGGATTGGGGATGACGGCACGACCATCCACAGATTGCAGGATTCACGCCAATGACCGTTTTTGATCACCGCAAATACCGCCCTACCCCCGCACCAGCTTTGACTGATCGTCAATGGCCTGGCAACCGCCTGACCCAGGCACCGATCTGGGCCAGTGTTGATTTGCGCGATGGGAATCAGGCCCTGTTGGAGCCCATGAACCCCAGCCAGAAGCGGGAGATGTGGGACTTATTGGTCCAGCTGGGCTTCAAGCAGATCGAGGTGGGATTTCCCGCCGCCAGTCAGACCGATTTCAACTTCATCCGCTGGCTGATCGAGACCGATCAAATCCCGGTAGATGTCAGCGTGCAAATTCTGGTTCAGGCTCGGGAGGATTTGATTGTGCGCAGTTTTGAGGCACTTAAAGGAGTACCTAGCGCCATTATCCACCTCTACAACTCCACCTCTCCGGTACAGCGGGAGCGGGTCTTCGGCCTGGATAAGGCGGGTATTGTCCAGATGGCCTGCCAGGGGGCTCGCTGGGTGGCACGGGAGGCAGCCTGTTATCCTGAAACCCTGTGGCAGTTTCAATACTCCCCGGAGAGTTTCACCAGCACCGAGACCGACTTTGCGGTCGAGATCTGCGAGGTGGTGATGGATATCTGGCAACCCACCCCAGAGCAGCCTTGCATCATCAATCTGCCCACCACAGTCGAAGTGGGGCCGCCGAACCTCTTTGCCGATCAGGTGGAATATTTCGCCCGTCACATCAGCCGTCGGGAGAGCATGATTCTGTCTGTACACACCCACAATGACCAGGGTTGCGCCGTGGCCGCCGCCGAGCTGGCTCTGCTGGCCGGTGCCGATCGGGTGGAGGGAACACTCATGGGCAATGGTGAGCGTACCGGCAATCTGGACATCATCACCCTGGCCATGAATCTCTACAGCCAGGGCATCGACCCACAGCTGGATCTCTCCGATCCGGATAGAATCATCAAGACTTACCGCCACTGCACCGATCTGCCAGTCCACCCGCGCCATCCCTGGGTGGGCGAGCTGGTCTATACCGCCTTTTCCGGCTCCCACCAGGACGCCATCCGCAAGTGCCTGCAACAACAACGGACTGATGAACCCTGGCAAGTGGCCTATCTTCCTATCGATCCTCAGGACTTGGGCCGGGATTATCAGGCAGTGGTACGGGTCACCAGCCAATCAGGCAAAGGAGGCATCGCCTTCGTGTTGGAACGGGATTTTAGCCTCATGTTGCCACGCTGGTTGCAGTTGGCCCTGGCACCCATTGTCCAGCGCCAGACCGAGGCCCAGGGCGGAGAGATCGATAGTCAGCATATCCATGGGCTGTTGTTTGCCCATTTCGGCCTGACCTCGAACAGCCCTCGGCTCAATGACTACAGTTTAAGTCGCCAGATAAACAAGGAGGTGATCGAAGCCCAGATCATTGAGGGCACCTCTGTTCACCGGATTCGTGGTGAAGGAGAAGGCGCCCTGTCGGCCTTTGTCAACGCCTGGCAGCGACACAGTGGTCGCAGAATTCGGGTCATAGACTACAGCGAACACGCCCTCAAAGAGGGCACCGAAGCCGAGGCTGCAGCCTACGTTCTGCTGGACATCGATGGACAAAGCTATGGGGGTTGCGCCGTACACCGGGATGTTCTGGGTACCTCGCTGATGGCGGCCATGGCGGCTCTGGGTCGGATTACCAAGACGCAGGCGGCTTGATGCCAGAACCAGCCACCCCAATGGCAAGTCTATTTCCGGAACCTTCACGCCCCCTACGCTTCTATCATAGGGGTGGTTCCGTACTACCTGATTTCCCTACACAGCAGTTTTACCAGCTTTGAAACTGGAGAACCTTATCCATCAGGTTATCAACACCTATCTCGATATCCGACCTCCTGCTGCAAACGGCAATACCGCTATGGAAATGGTCAGATTGGAGATGGAGGCCAGTAAAACCTGAAACAAAGGTACCTTAAAGCCAAGAATGGGCTTTTATCAGGCCCCAAAAGGATACCAATGCTATACTGGCAGTGCCTTGGATCCTTGATAATTGTTCAAAGCGAGTACAGCGGCCACGCTAACCCTAAGCCAAGGAAGCAATCATCCCGAATTTTCCGCTTTTGGCAGTGGTCAATCGGACCATAAAGGACAGACAGGGCATATTACATTAGCCATGCAGCTCAACAGTAAAATCTCCCTCTCTGTGATTGGCATTCTGGCCGCTTCTCTGCTGATCAGCACGCTCTATCTCGTCAACACGCTTCGCAAACATTACACCAACGCACTGATTACAGGCACGCTCAGCACAGGCCATGGAATCGAGAGTTTCATTGATGAGGTGCTGGCTCTGGATGTGCCACTCAATACGCTACCCAATCTCAATCAGCGCCTCCAAAAAATTGTCAAACAGAACGGTTTGATTACCTACATCGGCATTGCCGATTTGGATGGCACCGCCATCTTCCACTCTGATCCCGATGTGGTAGGACGGAAATTCAGCGATCAGGTGGCAAAAAAAAGCCTGACCACCAGCGAACCCCTCTCGCAGCTCTACAACCGGTTTGATGGCAAAGAGTACTACGACATCAGTATTCCTCTGTTTAGTGCCCACAAAAAACGCATAGGCGTTTTGCGACTGGGATTCGAAACCGAGATCATCAATCAAAAGGTCTCTGAGGCCTCCTGGCAAATCCTTCGCAACATCACCATTGCATTCCTTGTGATTGCTTTGATCCTGAATGTTTTCTTAAGAAGAACCATCGTCGACCCTGTCACACAATTAGCCCGATACGCCAGGGAGATCAGTGAAAACCACCTCAGCCAGCCCGAACCCGTTCGCATTCATTCAAAAAATGAAATTGGTATTCTATCCCGCGCATTGACCGATATGGGCAACAGCCTCAACAATCAAATCAAGGCACTGCAAAATTCCGAACAAATCCTGGAATCTACTGTTGCCCAAAGAACTCAAGACCTGGTCGATGCCAACCGAAGTCTGAAATTTCGCAACCAGGAATTGATTGAGGCCCTTGAAAGAGAGCAAGAGCTGAGCGAGGCCCTGAGACTGAGTGAAGAGCGGTTTCGCGCCCTGTTTGAAAACAGCCAGGCCGTTATGCTGCTGATCGATAAAAAAAGCGCTTCCATCATCACCGCCAACACAGCAGCCAGCCAATACTATGGATATCCCATTTCCGATTTAAAAAGGATGAGTATCCATGACATCAGCACCTTAACGCCAGTTGAGGTAGAAAAGGAACAGGCACAGGCCCACAAAGAACAGCGACAGCATCTCTACTCCCGCCACCGTCTGGCATCCGGTTCCATACGGGATGTCGAGGTACATATCGGCCTCATTGACTGGCAAGGTCATCAGGTACAATTCGCCATCATTCACGACATCACCGATCGCAAACTGGCCGAATCCAAACTGGATCACATGGCCCATTATGATGCTTTGACCGGCCTGCCCAATCGAATTCTTTTGGCGGATCGTCTGCGACAGGCCCTGGTCCACAGCCGTAGAAAATCCACCAAACTGGCTGTGTGCTATCTCGACCTGGATGGATTTAAGCCCATCAATGATACCCATGGGCATGAGACCGGCGACCAGGTTCTCATTGAGGTTGCTGCCCGTTTGAAACAGGCGTTACGTGAAGAGGATACGGTATCGCGCATTGGTGGGGACGAATTCATCCTGATTTTGAACGACCTCAACAATGTCGATGAATGCCAGCAGGGGTTGGACAGAATACTGGCCGCCCTAACCCGCCCCTTCCAAATTGGCGGCATTTTGGCGAACCTGTCCGCCAGTATCGGTATCACGCTCTATCCCGATGACCAAGCAGATGGCGACATCCTGTTGCGTCATGCCGATCAGGCCATGTATATCGCCAAGGCCATGGGGAAAAACCGTTACCACCTCTTCAACCCCGAACTGGACAGAGAGCTCAAAGTTCAGCGCGAAACCTATCAACGACTTAGAGAGGCGCTGGCCAGAGAAGAGTTACTTTTTCATTATCAACCCAAAATCAACATGACCACTGGACAGGTCATCGGTGCAGAGGCTTTGATCCGTTGGCAGCATCCGGAAAAGGGCCTGCTGGCCCCGGCCCAATTCCTCAGTATCATGGAGGGCAACGAGCTGGAAATCTCCATCGGTACCTGGGTCATTCATCAAGCCCTGAAACAGCTTGAAGCATGGCACCAGAAGCATCCCGAACTCACCCTGAGCATCAATATCAGTCCTTACCACCTCCAGCACCCGGACTTCATGCCGAGGCTCCATCAGGCCATTAAACAACATCCGAATGCAGATCCTCACAAGCTGGAGCTGGAGATCCTGGAATCCTCCTCGATTGAAGACAACAACGATATCCTCCCCACCCTGGTAAAGTGCCACGAACTTGGCCTGAAAGTGGCCCTGGATGACTTCGGCACCGGTTATTCTTCACTGGTCCATTTTCATCGACTGCCCATCGACAATCTCAAAGTCGACCAGAATTTCGTCAAAAACATGCTGGACAATCCCCAGGATCTTGCCATTGTCCGTAGTACCATCAAACTGGCCCAGACCTTCCAAAATCCGGTGATTGCCGAGGGTGTGGAAAACAGGATGCAGGCCGCTGCTTTAGGTCATCTGGGCTGTCAATTTGGCCAGGGATACGGCATCGCTTATCCCATGCCAATAGCAGAATTCAACGCCTGGCTGGAAAAATCTGAATGGAGTGAGCTCCCGCACTATCAGAAAACCCATCAACAGATCGAGATTGATGTTGCCATCACCAGCCATCGAAACTGGGCTCAAAAGATGATTGAGTTCATTGAGTTTGACACGCCCCATCGAGAATCACTGCACATCAAAAGCACCTTATGCCCTTTTGGGCGCTGGTTCCTGGGCAGCGGATTCCAGCAATTTGGTGAGTACAAGGAGTACAGGAGCGTTCAAGCTCAGCATGAACGGGTACATCAAATCGCCGATGAGCTGGTTAAACTCCACGACAGCCGTCAGAGAGAAAGGGCCATCGATACATTGGGTGAATTTAAATTAGCCAGTCAGGAACTGATTCATCTTCTGGACCAACTGGCTGAAGCCAGCATCAATGATCCCGCGACGACCCAGCCCATCGAAATCACGGCAAATACAACCACTGACCCAACGCAACTCAGCCTTTGAGCAACGGACTGAACCCTTTCTGGTAAATCCTATTTGCCCAAATACATCGCCATCACCAGGGCATTCTCTCGGCCCTGGTGATTGGGATAGTAGTTCTTTCTTTCGCCAATGCCATTGAATCCCAACGCCTCATAAAGGCGTAAGGCTGCCCGATTGGAGACCCGCACTTCAAGAAAAACGGTTTCCGCATCTGAGAGACGCAACCGATCCAGAAGGTGCCGCATCAGATATTGTCCCAATCCCTGGCGGCGATAGGACGGCCGAATACAGAGGTTAAGCACATGGGCCTCTTGCACCGCTTCAGAATAAAACAGGTAACCCACCAGCTCCTCATCCCGCCACAAAACCCAACAGCCATAACCGATACGGATACAATCCCGCACGATACCCGGAGTCCAGGGAAAAGGATAGACACTCTCTTCCAGCGCCATAACCAGAGGAATATCCTCTTCTCGCATGGTTCTCAACTGAAAAATCGGACAGTCCATCTCCTGCCCCATTCAGTCAGTCTTGCTGGCGTGGCGATAAGTTCTCATAGCCAGCTGCAGATCGGCCCAGGCATTGGCCTTTTGATCGGGAGAGCGCAACAGATAGGCCGGATGGTAGGTCACTACCAGGGGAATACCCTGCTCGCCAAAAGCATGGACCCGGCCACGCAAGCGGCCTACAGGCTCTGTTGTTTGCAACAGATGCTGGGCAGAGATACGCCCCACTGACAAGAGGATACGCGGCCTGATCAGCTCAATCTGACGCTGGAGGAAGGGCCAACAACGGCGCGCCTCCTCTGGACTGGGGTCCCGGTTTCGCGGCGGTCGGCATTTAAGGATATTGGCGATGTAGACCTGCTCACGGGCCAACCCCATGGCATTCAGCATGGCATTGAGCAATTGACCGGCGCGACCGACAAAGGGCTCTCCCTGTCGATCCTCATCCGCTCCCGGTGCCTCACCGATGATCATCCAATTCGCCTGAGGATTTCCAACCCCCGGCACCGTCTGGATTCGGCTGGCAGCCAGCTCGATACAACCCTGACATTGGCGGATCTGTTCACCCAGATCCGCCAAATTGGTTGCCTGCACGGGCGCATAGGTTTCCACATTGGCAACTTTCGGCGCTGGAGCGGGTATTGTAGCCGACACCCTGTCCAATGGCGGTTTGATCGTGGGTCGAAGGTTAGGCACGGGAGGAGGCACTTCCTCCGATACCTTTTCCACAAGAGTCATATTTGGTGCATCACGGGAGACATAAAGCGGAATGCCCATGGCCGCCAAATACTGTCGCCGCTGGAGCTCCTCCATCAGCAGGCCCCGTCAAACGTCGGCGTTTTGGGGATGAGCGCGATTCTTAGGTGCCAGAACCTTGTTCAAGGCATTGACATAGGCCATGGCCGAGGCCACTACGATATCGGTGTCCGCCCCCTGACCATTGACGATGTGACCGCCTCGCTCCAAACGCACAGTCACCTCGCCCTGGGAATCGGTACCAGTGGTGATGCTGTTGACCGAGTAGAGCAGAAGCTGGGTGCCGCTTTCCACCAGACTCTCTATGGCCTTGAAGGCGGCATCCACCGGGCCACTACCCTCGGCGGAGACAGTTTTCTCCTCACCATCCAAGGAGAGCACTACCTCGGCATGGGGACGCTCTCCCGTCTCCAGGCAGGCTTTGAGTGAAATCAGGCGAATCCGCTCATCCCCGGCCACTAGCCCTTCGGCTGTCACCAGAGCCTGCAAGTCCTCATCGAAAATCTCATGTTTCTTGTCCGCCAGATCCTTGAACCGGCTGAAGGCGGCGTTGAGTTCCGCCTCAGAGCCAAAGATCACCCCCAACTCCTCCAGACGGGTGCGGAAAGCGTTACGGCCCGAGTGTTTGCCCATCACCATCCGATTCTGTGACCAACCCACATCCTCGGCCCGCATAATCTCGTAGGTCTCACGGTGTTTGAGCACCCCATCCTGATGAATGCCGGACTCATGGGCAAAGGCGTTGGCGCCAACGATGGCCTTATTCGGCTGCACCGGAAAGCCGGTGATGTTGGAAACCAGTTTGGAACAGGTGACGATCTGAGTGGTATCCAGTCGGGTATCACAAGGAAAAATGTCACGCCGGGTGCGCACCGACATCACCACTTCCTCCAGCGAGGCGTTCCCCGCCCGCTCGCCCAAACCGTTGATGGTGCACTCCACCTGGCGGGCGCCATTGATCACCGCGCTCAGGGAATTGGCCACGGCCAGCCCCAGGTCATTGTGACAGTGAACCGAAAAGATAGCTTTGTCTGCATTGGGGATGCGCGCGCGCAGAAGACGAATGGTCTCGCCAAACTGATGGGGCAGGTTGTAGCCCACGGTATCGGGAATATTGATGGTGCGGGCACCAGCATCAATGGCCGCTTCCACAATGCGACAAAGGAAATCCAGCTCGGAGCGACCCGCATCCTCGGCAGAGAACTCCACGTTATCGGTATATTGGCGCGCCCGCTTCACTGCATGAATCGCCTGTTCTACCACTTGATCCGGCCTCATCCGCAGCTTGCGCTCCATATGAATGGGTGAGGTGGCGATAAAGGTATGAATACGGGAGGAATTGGCCGCTTTCAATGCCTCACCAGCACGATCGATATCCTTATCCAGAGCGCGGGCCAACCCACAGATGGTTGAATCCTTCACCACCTGAGCCACGGCCTGCACCGCATCGAAATCCCCCTGACTGGCGATGGGAAAACCGGCCTCGATCACATCCACCCGCATCTTCTCCAGCGCCTTGGCGATCCGCACCTTCTCCTCTTTGGTCATAGAGGCGCCGGGGCTTTGTTCCCCATCGCGCAAAGTGGTATCGAAAATGACCAGTTGATCGGCAGTCATGCGAGGCTCCAGCTTTTGGGTCTTTTAAAGTGACCTATTCTAGCAGCCGATCCTCGCCGCCGCGCAGAGAACCTCAAGCCGCTTTAGTCTGCCGACTCGACCACTGCTGCCAACGCCGGATCACGAGCACCAAAGCGATCACCGCTGCAGTCAGCGCCCCACCCACAGCCCAAATCCCGGATTGCTTCAGTGATGGCTGGAAGAAAACCCGAAGTTGGTCCAGGCCCAGATTTCCCAACAACCAGGGAATCAGCAGATAGAGCACCAGGATATAGAGCACCGCCGTGAAATCCGCCCGACGAGACTTGGCCGACAAGGCCAGCAACAGAAAGATGCAGATATCCCGCAGCAGAAAAAAGAAGACCGAAGTCGCCAGGTGAGGCAATCCAATGGTGATTTTGCTTGACCACTCTCCCACCGGGGCCGAGAGCCCGTAGAGCAACAGCAATACCGGCGGCAAGAGCAAAAAAGCGCTCATCCAGGCAGGCATCAGCTGGGCCACGCGTCTGCCCTGCCCGGCCTTTATGGCCATGAAGAGCGCTCTCAGATCCACCGGATTTTTCGATTCCACAAAAAGACCTATCCAGGCCGCCACCACCCAAAAACAGAAGGTCAGCAGTAACCAGACCATGGCACCCTGCTCTTCCACCAACCCTCCAAAAAAGAGGGGTAAAAACCCCAGAAAGGCCAGCCAAACCCAGGGGCTGGTGCTGTAGCTCAGCTCCCGGCGCATCACCCGATAGGAGCCGATCAGGGTCCAAAGCCACATCAGCAGACCGGTCAACAGCAGGTAGTTAAGGGCATTCAGGGAGTGGCCATACCAGTCCAGGATCTTGGCATGGCGAATATCCACCACATAGGAGGAGAGAAACAGGAACAGCAGCAACACCAAAAGATAGATGCTGCCACCACCCCGGGCGTTCTCCAGGGAACGGCTGCGAACGTACAACAGATTGACCAAAAAACCCAACCCCTGGGACAACAAAACACCCAGAAGCGCCAGACCCAGCAGTTGCCAATCCTTCACCGGTGCATGGCCATTGGCATAGCCCAGTACCGCTACCATCAAGCAGAGCAGCCCCCCATACCAGGCAAAACTGCTGCTGCCGAACACCTTGCCCCAGGTCATGGCCCAAGGGCTCAGGCCCGACATCCGCTGCCAGTCCCAGGTGTGTTCCACCACTTCACCATAAACCGCGCCAGAGGTCTTTCGGGTACCCCAGATGCCGGTAAAGAGCAACAGCAGCATCACAGCAGCATGGCCGGTATCCCGATCCAGGTGATAGTCATTGGTGACCAGATGGAGCAGCAGCATCAGACCAAAAACCAGAGGTAAGGCGATGAGGTTGTGCGGTGTCAATTCCAGCCAAAGATTGCGGATAAACTCAGGGTTGGATTTCATGACTGCCTGCCTTGCTGTAAACGCGACACATAGAGTTGCTGCAGATCCGTACGCTCAGAGACAAAGGTTGCCACCGGCAGGCCCTCACCCACCAGCACCGCCAGCAGCCGCGCCCTCTCCTCGCGATCAGGCGGCAGGGCGATACGGGCCATCAAAGCAGTGGCCTCTATCAGTTGACCATTTGTTTGGGCTGCAAGAATCTCTGGCAACCGGGAATCTTCACGACTGAGTTCTATCCGAACCTGCTCGGTCTGATCGGCCTGGGCAATGGCCTGCTGCTCCAGGATGCGGCCGGACTCGATGATGAGCACCTCGGTCGCATAGTCAGCCAGTTCCGCCAGGATATGGGAGGAAACCATCAGAGTCATACCCTGATCACGCAGCTCAAGAAAAAGCCGGCTTAGACTGCTGCGCGCCTCAGGATCCAGTCCGGAGGCCGGTTCATCCAGCAGAAGCACCGCTGGCTGATGAATGATGGATTGTCCGATGGCCAGCCGTTGACGCAAACCCCGGGAAAGTTCTCCGGCGGGGGTATGCAGGTACTGACTGAGGTTCAGGCGCTCGGCAGTCGGCTCCACCCGATCGTCGGCTACCCCATGGGTACGGCAGGCGTGCGACAGACAGCGGCGCACACTGAGTTGGTCATAGAGACCAAAGAAATCTGACAAATAGCCCAAAGACTGATGTACCTGACGCGGTTGGGCCTGGGTATCAAAACCCTTGATGCGAACACCGCCGGAAAAAGGGCGATTAAGGGCGGCCAGACAGCGTAGCAGAGTACTCTTTCCTGCCCCATTGGGACCCACCAGAGCCGTGATGCTGCCAGGCATGACCTCGAAGTTCACCCCATGCAAAGCCCGCTTGGTGGGGTAATCAAAGACCAGATCCCGCACCTGAATGACGGCATTGTCCTGAGACTCCAACATTCAAAACCCTTCAACTTAAGCCTTTGTGTTCACCAGAAAGATTTTGCGGCTATCATCCGTCAATGTCCATTAGGATTCACTGATAGACCTTGATCCAATCACCCGATTCAGGCAGCATAGCCGTCCCCCTGAGAGGTAATGGATCTGCCGAAAGTAACAGCTACTCCCTGAAAGAGGTCATCCCATGGATCTTGAACAGATTTTGGGTCTCGATAAACCCGCCATCGACCCTGCAGAGGAACGCCGACGTTTGCACCTCTACATCAATCTCAAACTGGCCTCCTCCGGTCAGCCCTATGACAACGGTGGTCGAGGTCGGGACAGTTTTCTGGAGATTGCCCAAAATCTGTTGCAGAGCTATCGGGAGAAAAATCGCCTTTTATCCAACTATTTATGCCCGGCGGACAGCCGCATTCAGCAGTTCATTCACCACTATCTGAACGATCTGGAGCTGGACAACGAACCGCGCCTGCCCGTCCAGAGCTTCATTCTTGATCGCCATGGCATTGCCAGAGAACTCTCGCTACCTGCCGATGGGGATGAATTCCGGTCCGATATTGTCTCCAGCTTCCGGGTGCGTCAGGGGGTCTTACATAACCCCGCCAGTGATCGCCGCACCACCAAAGGCTCCTTCCATATCGCTGAGGGCGGTCTGCCCATTCCTGGTGACAAAAAGGCTGTACCCAAGGCCGTTTTTGCCCGAATGCTGAGCGAGGCCCTGAACCCGCCCGATGAACTCATGACCCTGCCTTTTTCAGCCAATCAGCCGGAACCGGCCCGCATGTTCGTCTCCTTGCTGCTACGCCCCACCATCTGTCCAGAAATTCCAGGCGGTCAGGCAGAAAAGAACATGGAGATCCGCTTCTTTGCTCCCGGCAATCTGGTCAGTAACCTCGACTTTGTCGAGAGCATCTTTGGCAACGGAGGCAATCCCCATCTGGCCAGTTTCGATGCCGCACTGGACGTAACCCGTTGGAGCGGTCACAGCGGCTGCGTTATTCTGGCACCTCATCTGGTGGGCTTTACCAAGAAAGCGCTAGGACTCCCCAACTGGGATCAAGCCACGGAACGCCAACGCCACGATGGCATGTGCTGGCGCGACGAAGAGGAGCGCTACAACGAAGGTCAGGCCTTCAAACTCACAGCCCGCGATGAATCCGGGACTATCCTCACCCTGCTGGCCGATAACTACTACGGCTATTGCAAAAAAGAGATCAAAACCCAGATCAGTTTCGCCGCCAATCTCTTTGGCCTGGCTGAAGAGGAGCATGCCGGAGGTGCCCTGGCCTTCCCCCGTCGCAACCACGGTGAGGAATACGGCGTCGACAGCCGTACCCGAGAGCCCGGTTACAGCTTTGAAGAGATGGTCGAGCGCTATGGCGACATCATGAGCCTGCAAGAGGATGGCTACGGCATCGACAAACGTTTTCCCGAGATCATCTACGTGCCCCAAACCCTACGCATGGATCTCAATGCCCAGCAGATCAGCTGGTTCTACCGGGGGCAGGATCGTAAGATGCGGCTACAACCGGGCAAGACCTATATCCAGCCAAACGGCTATAAAGTCGAGATGGTGAAACACCCCGATGCCCCCAGCTGGCGCCTGGTCGGCACCGATCCCGAGGGCACCTTCTGCCACAAGCCCTGCACCGTTTCCGGTGGCGGCAAATCGGAAATCTCCAAATCCCTGGACGATGCCGCCATCTATGCCCCACTCTTTGTTGATCATCTCGATACCGACCTGAAACGGGTACAGGAGATCTTTGATCACGATTACAGCACCCGGTTCAAACCCGGTCGTGAATCGGAAGATCGAGACCCCAGCCGCAAACCCCTGAGCATGGAACGCAGTCTGGGTTCCATGATCAAACTGCTGACACCTTCCTCCAGCTATACCGATAAGTACAACGACTGGCTGGATGGGATTTCGCCCCGCATCCTTGCCCTGGCCTTTCTCATCAAACGATTTTACCGACCGGAATGGGGCAACGACTGGCGCAACCACCTGTCGGTGAACGAGGTCGATGGTGCCCCCGGCCACGAACTCAAACTCCACGACCGCAAAATCATAGCCACCTATCTGAGGCTGGGTTTTGACCCCTGCGGTGAGTGGCGCACCTTCAAGGTCCGCCAGGATTTCATCGCCGCGGAAAAGATTCAGATGGAGGATGACATCAGCGTCTCCGTGGTCACCCCGGCAAAAATGCTGAGCGACTGCTCCGCCGAGCTGCCCGGCAACGCCAGCCTGAAACTGGTGAAGAACTGCGAGTATCGTCTGTTCCAGCGTCCGGATGACGCCATTATCCCCGGCTATGACAAACAGACCGAATGGGACATGGCCCAGCCAGACAACTTTGTCGCCAACTTCGAGCCCCTGAGTGGCGAGGCCCTTGCAGCAGTCACTGAAGATGTGCTCAAGTTCTGTGCCTTCAGCGAACCCATGCGCAGCCTGTTGCAAGCGGCCTCAGCAGATGAACAGCAGAGCTATGTGGTCTCTTCTGCCCACCCCCGCCTGGTGGATGGCGCGCCATCAAAAAACCCCCGCTATCTGCAAACCCGCCCCGATCTGGTGAACCCTGTTCGCAGCTATATCGCCGAAATTGGCGCCCGCTTCCACCGCAAACAGCCTCTGGACAAGCCCCTCTGTCATCCGGTCAATGCCGTACTGACCGGTCGCCGCAACAATCCACCGGAGGGAAATATTCGATCCCTGGCAGTCTACAACCCCATCCACTACCAGGAGCTGCCGGAACTCTTCATGGACTTCATCTGCTCCCTGACCGGCAAATCACCCTCCACCACCGGCGCGGGCAGCGAGGGCGCCTTGACCAAAGGGCCATTCAATGCCCTGCGACCCACAGCCGATCTGAACAACGCCCTGGTCTCCTTCATCCTCACCGGCTATGCAGGCTTTTCCAGCTCTGCTGGCCACATCGGATCCAAGATGCGGGTAGACCACGACATCAGTCTGCTGATCCCGGAAATCTGGGCCCGCCTTGACAACCGGGAGCGCGATCCTCAGCAATTGATCGAGCGGGGCTACCTGGAAGCGTTGGAAGACTTCGAACACGAAGGCCAGCAGGTCTTGGCCAGCCGATTGGGCTACCGCATCACCGAACGTTTCGTCCATGGCTATCTGGGCAAGATCTTCGATAACCCCAAAGCCGCCATCACCGAAGAGCTGCTGCGGCCGGAAAAACAAGACATGACCGCCTTCGTCGATGGCATTCACAACATCGTCGAGGCCCAACAGAAAGTGGCTCAGCGCTATCTGGACGACGGCAGCGTCGAAGACGCCTGTCCGCCTCTGCAAGCCTTGCTCCATATCATGGCCGAAGGCCAATTCCAGGGAATGGATGCCCAGCATCCTGACATCCGCGCCATGTTCACTCGCGACTACCTGATGCAGTCCGACTGGTATCGGGAGCGTCTGGAGGTAAAACAGCAGCGTGACATCCGCCTCTGGAAATGCCATGTCCATAGCCTGCAGGAGTTTGCCAGTTTGCCCAGTCACAGCGATGTGGCCGCTAAGCTCCAAATCAATGACCGCCTGACCTGGGCGCAGCAGCAGCTGGAACAGGTACAGGCCGAGGATTATCTGACGTCGCTGGTCGGCACCATCGGTGCTGATCCGCTCCATCCCTATCGGGAGAGCCTGCTGGCAGCCGAACCCCTGGATGAAGAGAAGGCTGCCTGATGCGTCTGCTCCTTAGTCTCCTGCTCATGACCCTGATGCTGCCGACAACTCAAGCCGCTGATCAGGAGAAGGCCTTCCGTCGCTGGCAGGAACAAAAACTCTGGCCCGATGCCCGTAAGACCGGTATCCGCCGCACCACCTTCGATGCCGCCATGGGCAAAGTGCATCTCGACTGGTCGCTACCCGACCTGGTGCGTCCTGGTGAATCCGATCCCACCGCCAAAGGTCAATCTGAATTCGGCAATCCCTCTCGCTACTTTAAGCCGGGCAACCTCAACTTTGTTGCCAACAAATCAGCTCAGTTGGAGAAACAATGGCACAAGACTCTGACTGCCATTGAGGCGAAATATGGGGTGCCACGTCATATCCTGCTGGCCATCTGGGGGCGTGAATCCGCCTTTGGTCAGGCCAAGCTGCCCCATGATGCCATCCAGGCCCTGGCCACCGAATCCTTTGTCGGCGCCCGTCCGGAGACCTTCTATCCAGAGCTGCTGGCCGCCCTCAAGATTCTCGACCAGGGCCATATCCAGCCAAACCAGATGAAAAGCTCCTGGGCTGGAGCCCTTGGCAACCCGCAGTTCATGCCCAGTGCCTTTCTGAAATATGCAGTGGATTTCGATGGCGATGGTAAACAGGACATCTGGACTTCCGTCCCAGACAGCCTGGCCTCTATTGCCCACTTTCTACAGAAAAAGGGCTGGCAAAAGGAACGCGACTGGGGATTCGAGGTCAGCGTACCCAAAGATGTGCCCTGTCATCTGGAGGGGCCGGACCAAGGCAAGAACATCGCCGCCTGGGAGAAACTGGGGGTAAAGCGGGTATCGGGTCGCCATTTCCCTGCAGCCGAGCGCAAACGGGAAGGCTTCCTGCTCTTTCCTGCCGGCCGCTTCGGCCCCGCCTTTCTGGTGACCAAAAACTTCTACATGCTCAAGGAATACAACGAATCTGACCTCTATGCGCTATTCATCGGCCATGTTGCCGATCGCGCTCAGGGGGGTAAGCCTTTCGTCAGCCAGTGGCAGGATGTACATGGCTTCAAACGCCACCACGTCAAACTGATGCAGCAGGCCCTGGAGCGCCTGGGCCATGATGTCGGTGGTGCCGATGGCCTGATCGGCTTCAAAACGCGACGCTCCGTCGGTCGGTGGCAAGAGACCAAAGGAGAAACCATCACCTGTTTTCCGGATGCTGCATTGGTAAAGCGGCTGCGTTAGCTTCAACGCCACACTCAGCCAAAATACTCCGCTATCTGCGCCAAGGCAGCCTGATGGGAGGCCGCTCTGGTAGCCTCGTCCAGCATGGTACCCTCCTGAGCAATGACCTTGACCGAGGTCAAGCCGATGAAGGCTAATACCGCCAACAAATATTCAGTCTGATAATCCACCTTAAAATCTGGAACAGGCACTCCGCCACGACTGGTTATCAGGGTCACCTCTTTCCCATGTAGCATACCCTCCCACCCGTTGGATCCCAACCGGAAGGTGCGACCCGGCACCACCACATGGTCGATCCAACTCTTCAAAGTCGAGGGCAGCGAGAGATTGTAGAGAGGCGAAGTCAACAGCAGATGATCCGCCGTCTCAAGCTCAGCGAGCAGCTCTTCGGACAGAATGGCACCTGGCACAGTGCTGGCATCCGGTGAATAAAAAGCCGCAATGGTCTCATTCTCCAGATGGGGAATGGGCGCTGTAGCCAGATCCCGTTCGATAAAGCGAGTCTCTGGATACTTCTCTCGCCAGCAATCCACAAAGCGATCGCCCAACTCTCTGGAGTGCGAACCCTCAACACGGGCACTGCTGTCTAAACGCAACAAGGTTTTCATTCTGATCTCCTAAAATTAATCTGAGCGCCGATTCCAAGCGTTAGGAGATAGAATAGACATGCGTTTATTGCAAATAAATTCCGAAAAACAGAAAACCTGCATTGCATAAATGCACAGCATAGAGTCACTCCCTGGCACTGACCACACAATCAACGAGGCCTTATCGAGACGCCCGATGTTTCTCCTCGACCATCTGATCGATCCACTCAACCACTTCACGACTGGCCTGCTCACCAGACTCCAGTGCCGCCACCATAGCGGCAGAAGCCGCTTCGTCCCGACTCCAATCACCTTTGGAGATATTGACTGCCTTCTGGATAGCCGAGTGAACCTCAGCATGAGGGGGCTCCAGTTTGCGATAAGCGGCCGTATGACTGAATTGCTCTTTCCCAATACCCTCGTAATACCATCTACCGAGGCGACAACCCACATGATCGACTTCCACCGCACGTGATTCCTCAGTATCACCCGTTTTATTAATCGCACAGTAACCATTCTGTTTGAAGATCATATGATCGACCTTTACCAGAGAGCCAAAGGAACGATCTTTGGCATAGGCCAAACGCTTGATGGTGGTTTCCGAAGCGTTAGCAAATTCGGTGAAACGGGCATGAAATTCGGCTACTTGAGCGCCGATTGGACCGGTTGCCTCACTAGCACTGCGAGACTGAACCGTCATCTCAGCCACTCCCTCATGGAAACTCCGAAGGGTGCCAGAGATCTCTTTAGTGGCACTTTTGGTACGTTCAGAAAGTGCCTTGACCTCATCGGCCACCACGGCGAATCCACGTCCCTGCTCGCCAGCTCGGGCTGCCTCAATAGAGGCATTCAGAGCAAGCAGACTGGTCTGATCCGCAATATCGGAGATAATGCGTAGTGCCTCCATAACCTTCTCGCTCTCAGCATTCAGCCGCTCCATCGCCTGAGCAACACAATCCACCTTCTCACCAATGCCACCCAGCCCACTGCTGATCGAGTTAACCGTTTCCAGACTGCTGACGGCAGCAGCAGCGTTGGCTTTCGCAATCTGTTCTACTTGATCCATCTCCTCACTGACCTGTTTGAGATCCTCCTGATTCAGTTTCAGATTAAAAAGCAGGTTATCCGTATTGAGTTCATGTAGCCGAGAAAAGACCCGATTGCGAGAGATATAGGAGACATTGGCGCCCATGGCCACAATGGCCTGATTGATGTTCTCCAAAGAAGTAGCAAACTGCCCCGGCAAGCCACAAACCTGCGCTCGACGATGATATTTCCCTTCACTCACCAGGCTAAAACAGGTGCTGACCTCCTTGAAATACATCTCAATCTGATCGAGCAGATCGTTCAACTCCCAGGCAATCTGTCCCATCTCCCCAAGGCCGACGGTATGGGTAATGCGATGGTGCAACTCGCCGCGCCGGGAAGCGTGAATGGCATTATAAATCTCGTACATGTTGCGCCAGGGTTTCTGAAACGAGTACCAGGCATACCCGGCAAAAATGACCGTCAACACTGGAAAAATCAGCGCAGAGGGATGGTAACCGTGAAGGGCAAGATCAATACCACAGGCAGTTGACACCAGAGCGGTGAAAACGATGCAGGCGATGGCAAACTTGGTCTTCAGCAAGGGAATCCAACGACTGACTCCCGATGTATGCTCGGTAATTTCACTGTTCATCAAACCTCCCTCGCTTACAGTGCTTGCAGGCCGAGAATGAATTCGTCGTAGCTCATCCCTTGAGTCTGTATCTGTTCCAACAGCCATGCCATGGAGACATCGGGCCCGGTATCCACCCCCTCTCGCCGTTCCATTTCCAGCATCTCCCGATAGAGCTCGCTGATTTTCTGCACCCCTTTGGCATTGGCTCTGCGCCGTACAGAGAAATAGCCGAGGGTTTTGTCGTTCATGTCGTGGTCGGAGGTCACGTTGGCAAAATCCCAATAGAAGGCGCCATCCATCGCCCGATTTTTCACAAAGACAAAAAACTCGTCACCACGTCGAAGGGTTTTCCACAACAGACGAAAGGTGCCACGAGGCATGTCCGGATGGCGGATGATATTGTGTTGATGACCAAGCAAGCCCTGTTCACTGTATCCAGAGACGCGCATGAGAGCACGATTGGCATAGGTAATCCGGCCCTGGAGGTCGGTTTTGCTGATCAGAACCTCATCCTCACCAAGCAGCACCTCCCGTGAGGTGGGTGTGACACTCGCGCTCATATTGCCCTCCGCATTTTTACAGCCACCTATTAAGGTGCCAGAAGGGGACAACAGGTTTCCCCAAAAGCAGGGTAAACAACGAAGTCCACTTCGAAACACTGGTGTTTAGGGGATAGTAGCAGGTGAGGGAGATTGTTCCAGCTGGGATATAAGCAGGGTAAGAGGGAAACTTGAATACCCATTTATATTCGGTGCGAAATGGGTAGAATCCGTTTTAATCAACAATACGCCAGATATGACTACACAGCTACCCGACTGGAATGATCTGGAATACGTACTGGCAGTATGCAGGGAGGGCTCGCTTTCCGGAGCGGCCCGGGCCCTTGATGTCAACCATTCCACCGTCTTCCGGCGTATCAGCGGCATAGAGAAAAAGCTCGGAATCTCCCTATTCCAGCGCCTTCCCGGTGGTTATGTCATAACCGAAGCGGGTGAGGTCGCTTTCGCTTCCGCCAGCCGGATTGAAGAGGAAATTCTGAATCTTTCGCGACAACTGGCGGGAAAAGATCTGCAACTGGCCGGGGAGTTACGGGTTTCAGCTCCCGATGCCATGGCCGAGCGCCTCTTGATGCCATATTTTGCACAATTCAGCGAGCGCTATCCTGCTATCACTCTCAATCTTGAGGTGACCAATGACTTTGCCGACCTGGGCCGCCGAGAGGCAGATATCGCCATTCGCGTCACTCGCCAGCCCCCTGAAACCATGATCGGACGCCGCGTATGCGGGTTTTCGGGCAGCCTCTACAGCACAACTGATCACGCATTCGCATCTGCTGAGGTGCTAGAAGAGCAACCCTGGCTATTACCCAACTTCGGTTTGGATGCTCACCCCGTGAACCTATGGGCCAAACGCCACTACCCCAGCGCCAGGGTGGTATTACGATCAGACTCTTTCCCAACCCTGATGGAGGCAGCAAGACAGGGGATGGGCATTGCCCTCCTGCCCTGTTTTCTCGGCGATGCCATTCCCGGGCTTCATCGCATATTACCGCCGCCAAAAGAGCTAAAGGAAGAAGTCTGGATCCTTTCACATCCAGATCTGCGTCGTACCGCTCGGCTTCGTGTCTTCACTGAATTTCTTTTCGAGGCATTAACGAAAGAACAGCGCCGACTGGAGGGTGAATAACCTTCCAGATTTGATTCAGCCTGGGTTAAGTTTGCCCCTTTATGCTTCTCCCTAAGCGAAACAACCTTCTGTTTTCGCATTTGAGGAAAAAATCATGCGTAAAATCATATTTCATTACCTAGCCGTCAGTGCCCTGCTTGCGCTGTCTGCCACGCCAGCCATGGCCCGTCACCATAATGAGGATGACAATCGCCACCGGATTCACCAAGCCAGAGTCATCAAAGCCAGTCCCATCTACGAAACCCGACAGGTCAGGATCACCGAAGAGCGTTGCCGCCCCGGTCACCGTCGGCGTCACAACGGCCAAGATGGAACAGTCGTCGGCGGTATCCTTGGTGGCGCCATCGGCAACCAAATGGCCAACCGGGGCCATCGTACCGAAGCCACTGTTGCGGGGGCCATTGTGGGCGGTATCATTGGCCATGAGGTTGGGAACAACCAATCTCGCTACGCCCGTGGACCGGAACGGTGCCATCCCGTCACCCGCTATCGTGATGAAGAGGTCGTGGTAGGTTACCGGGTAAAATACCGCTATCACGGAGAGATACTCAGGACCAAAACCCGCCACCATCCGGGTAAATTTTTGGCCGTCAACCGTCATGGACGCCCACTTGAGGATTAACCACCAACCCATTGGAGAAGCATGATGCCAAGCCCCGGCCCCACCCTATCCTGGACATCCCGCTTCTATCAACTGACTCCGATCCTGCTGCTCAGCGCCCTGCTGACGGCAGGGCCGGCGATCGGCATGTCACTGGATCAGGCAGTTCAACAGGTAAAGCGCCAGACCAATGGCAAAATCCTCTCCGCTCGCACCGTCAAACAGGGACAGCAGCAAGTCCATCAGATCCGGGTCCTGACCAGCAAGGGCCAGGTGCGGGAAATCAAGATCAACGCTGGACGCTAGAATGCACCTCTTACTGGTCGAAGACGAAATCGCCCTCAATCGCCAGCTTCAAGCCCAACTGATGGCCCGTGACCATGAGGTCGAAACGGCGATGGATGGAGAACAGGGACTGACCCTGGGACGAGATCCTTCCCTTGACATCGCCATCATCGATCTGGGACTACCCAAACTTTCCGGGATTGCTCTGATCCGCCAATTGCGTGCCGACGGCCACAATCTGCCCATTCTCATTCTTACCGCCCGGGATTCCTGGCGCGACAAGGTCGAGGGGCTGGAGGCCGGGGCTGACGACTATCTGGTCAAGCCCTTCAATCTGCAGGAGCTTTTGGCCCGACTGCATGCCCTGCAACGGCGCGCCACGGGACTCAGCTCGCCCCTGATCCAATGCGGTCCGATTTTGTTGGACACCGCCGAGCAGCGGGTGTGCCGTGACGACCAGCCCATCGAACTGACTGGATTTGAATACCAACTGCTGGAGTATCTGATGCGCCACAGCGGCAAGGTCATTTCCAAACTGGAACTGACCGAGCATCTCTACGATCAGGACTTCGATCGTGACAGCAATGTCCTGGAGGTGCTCATCGGGCGTCTGCGCAAGAAACTTGATCCCCAAAGCGACCTCAAACCCATTGAGACCCTGCGTGGCCGAGGCTATCGTCTGACCCTGGCCCGCGCTAACCCGTGAGGGATTCCATTCGCCACCGCCTCAACCTGAGCAGCCTGCTGCTGATGCTGCTGTTTCTCGGCCTGACCGGCCTGCTGCTGCAATCTGCCCAGCTCCACAGCCTGGAGACGGGAGTCAAAAACCATCTGCTCAGCCACGTTTATGCCCTGCTGGGGGTTGCTGATGTCAATCCCGAAGGACAGCTATCACTGCCCCCCCTGTCTGATCCCCGCCTGAATCAGCCCGACTCGGGTCTCTATGCCGCGATAGCCAGTGAGCAAGGCCAACTCCAATGGCAATCACCCTCGTTGCTGGGCGTCAAACTCCCTCCTCCCACCCCTTTAGAGGCAGGGCAAAATATTTTTCATCAGGACGATCTCTATTACCTGCTGGATTACGGTATCGAGTGGGCGCTAACACCCGACAGCTCTCGCCACTTTACCCTGCGCATTGCCCAGGCACGGAAAGAGATCGAGCAACAGGCTGCCAGTTTCCGTACCCGGCTTTGGCTTGGTCTATTGGGACTGGCCATCGCTCTGCTGATTGCTCAAAGCCTGGTGCTCCATTGGAGTCTGCACCCTCTACGCCGCATTGCCAAGGCACTGGGCGCGGTGGAGAGTGGCGATATGGATGACATTCAAGGCCACTACCCAAAAGAGCTCCAACCCCTCGCCGACAATCTCAACGCTCTGCTGCACCACAATCAGGTACAACGGGAACGCTACCGCAACAGCCTGGACGACCTTGCCCACAGCATCAAAACCCCCCTGGCTCTGCTCAAAGGGGCTCTGGAGGATGAGGACAATAATGCCCTGCGTGAGGCCACCCGCCAGGCCGTACCCCATATCGACAGCTTGGTGCGAGGCCGCCTGAACCAGACCAGTATCGGTGGCGATGGCTTGGTCAGACGCGTCCCTCTCAAACCCCTGCTGCAACGTCTGACCAATACCCTGAGCAAAGTCTATCGGGAACCAGGACTTCAGGTTCAATGGTCCATTGATGAGGACTATGCGCTACGGGGAAACGAAAACGATCTGCTGGAGCTCTTCGGCAATCTGCTGGACAACGCCTGCAAATATGGCCGGGGAAAGATGCGCCTCAGTGCCACGCTGGAAGGGGAGCTCTGCCATATCCTGATTGAGGACAATGGACCGGGCATCCCTGAGGATCAAATCCAGGAAGTGCTCAACCGCGGCACCCGGCTCGACGAACAACAGGCCGGTCAGGGCATCGGGCTGGCCGCTTCACAAAACAGCATCAAACTCTATAAAGGAACGCTAAGCATTCTGCGTAGCAAAAACCTGGGGGGAACCGCCATTCAGGTAAGCCTGAAACAGCATCAGTAATCCCTTGTGCCGTAGCCCAAACGCCCAATCATATCCGCCTTGCGAGCAATCATCTTCTCCACCAGCTTGACACTGCCCCCATTGTTCAGAATGACCCGACGAATCTCCTCATCAGGAATGGCGGTGACCTTCTGAATTGCCTGATCAACCCCAGCCGCAGTCATCTCCCCGAAGAGTCTGACCGCATGGGGGTTATCTGGCTCGGTTCGTAGCAGATCGATCTCCTTGACCTCAGTACCAAAGGCCCTGCCCTTGGGATCGCCCTGAGCCCGAAAAGCCAGAGCACCACCCACATCCAGAGTCAGCACTTGACCATCAATCAGCCCCTGATTATCACCGTTGTAGCCCGCCACATCCCAGTTGGCAGTCCAGGCGTGGACACCAAGCCACTGCTGAGCCTGCCTGCGATGGCTCTCACTTAGATGGGCAACGCATTTTTCATCCAGATCAATCCATTGGGTGGCGATCTGATCGGCTGCCAGGGTGCGGACATAGGTTAATGTCGGCGCACCAGCCAGCCGGTAGAGCTGTGCGGCCAGAAACTCGTTGCGGGCATGGGCATGGGATTCCAGGGTTTTGACGTAGTAACGCCGCCCCAGTTCATCCTCATAAAGGCCAGCAGGATTGGTACCCAGCTGACCGCCAATCCGGTGCATCCGACCGACATCGATCACCCGGTCCTGGGGGGTGGTTCGGCGCACTAAAGCCAACTGGGCTGGCGTTTCAATGGCCCCTGGTCGCTCTCGCCGTACCTGACGGATCGCAGCTTTGGGCTCCATACCCAGCTCCACCAGCAATCGCGCCGCCATCATCCCTGCCCGCCCCAAGCCGCCTTTGCAATGGATGAGGACATCCTCGCCCTGGCGGAGCCTCTCGCGAATCAAGTGCCCTTCGTTGAGCCATTGGCGCTCAAAGAACTGGGTGGGAATGGAGAAGTCGGCAATGGGCAGATGACGCCAGGCCAGGCCCCGTTGCTGAACCCCCTCACCCAAATTTGGCACCTTGAGCATATGCAGCTCTTCCGGCTCCACCAGAGTCAAAACCAGTTTGGCGCCCCAGGCGGCAATGGCATCCAGATCGATATCGAGATCACGCGCCCAGGCACCGGTATGGGCAAAGGGATCCTGCTTGCCAGGACAGAAGGTGATACCGATGCGGCCCTGGTCAGGACCAGCTTGAACAGATGCGATTTGCAGGGGATGGCTTTGGCTCGTTCGCGCCACGGGCATAGGAACATCCTGATAAGATCCTTGATCATCGTTCCGAGTCTAGCATGGACACCCCCGCGCTTGACCGCTCATCCCGATCGCAAAGAGTTCCCATTTCTCAAGACCATGAAAACACTGCCTCAGAAGACTCGAATTAGAGCAGAAAATGCCACTGACTTGGTGGAACCATGGTTGGTTTTCTGGCCGCTATTGGCCTCTATGTGCGCTTTCCTGGCGGCATATGACCAATATACTTATCAAACGCATGCTGCCTTTCTCAACGGTGGCCTCAGTCTTGTTGCCAGCTCGTTTGTTTTGCTCCTCAGACGATGGCGGACTGAAACGATCAAAAGCGTAGATACTCGCCTCAGTCGTCTGACGATGGGCACCCTGATTTCATTCGGGTTTGCAGCCTTCTTCGCAACCCATGCCTTGATGACAGCTACGATATTCAGCGAACAGCGGATTCTAGCTCATGTGGGCAGGATAATGATCTGGAAAGAAGGTGTTGCAAGCATGACGCTTTCACTCATGTTCGCCTTCATGATTCTGGCTGCCATATGTGGCTGGAGGCGATGGTCGAATGCAAGATTCACTGTGGCTGCGGTCATCACCGCCATGATCGTGTTCCTGTTCGGGCCAACACTCACTGCAGAAATCTTCTACGCCGGTGAGATTCCAGCCAGGCAAGAACTATTTTTTAAGTTTTCGCTGTCGAGAATGATGAAAAGCAGGAATGACGTCTTTCTCCATGTTGTGCAAGGGCCCCACGACGTACCTGAAGAAACCTTTATTTGCATCGAGAAACGTAACCACTCTCTATTGATGTTTGGCCATCGGTTTGGTGAAAAAAACAGCCTGAACCATGACGATTGGCGTCGAAAACGTGTTCAACAACGGAAAACGCAATGCGATGAGGAAATCCAAGTGGCACTGACAACCGGAAAGGCCATCGAAAGTGCACTCTACAACAATCAACCATCCCTGTTTTTTGCGCGCCTGAAAGCTGATCCCACGACATACCGGGAACGCAGGGTTGCCGCCGATGTGGCTAAGCTCCCTGAACCGCTGAGATCTCGGTTATCACTGTTATTGCCGGTAGACCGCCGGTGGAATTATAAGCCCTTCGACGTCGCATTGGCCGTTGGCGATCATAATGCCATAGCTACGACCTTTCCACCGATAAAGGCGCTATTGCCTCACCAACGCCAGGCACTTTTCCACCTCGGATTGGCTCATCTGCTGAACGACTCGATAACAGCCAGCCAGAATAAAGATAGTCGCACCGATACGACAGCATCCGTTGAAAAAATAAATGCGACACTCCTTGGCTACGGCTTAGGCAAAACATATCGCACTTTTAGCGGCAACTATTCCGGCTTCGACTACTTCATGGCGAATCGTCGCTGTGATCTGGCCTACGCAGAATTTTTATCGTCGCGGAACATTCAACCAACTTCCCAGCATATCCTGCATCTGCTCTCCTCGATTGGCTATGGACAATATCCCTCAGCCTCTGCCTACTGGTCGAAACCTGGAAAGTTTTTCTATGCGCACCCCTCTTTGGGTGCACCTGAAGAGCATCAGCTTGGGCAGTGCATACCGCTGGCGCACTTTTATGCCAACAAAGTACAAGACTTCAATAGTAGCCTGGACGCCCAGGGAAAAAGCGTTTATGAGGCAATCTATGGTATTGCCCGAACCGCAGTTATCGAATGGGTATATCGAGATGGGATGCGGAGGATTAGCGATCATTATCATAGAGATACCCGTGTTATCGGAAATCCGGCTTTATTATTTGACGTCGCTGCAGAGATCCTGAAACGGCAACCTCCATCCTTTGAGCAATATTGTGCTTGGGCAAATACCGCGAATCTTTGGCTGATGTCGGTCCAGGATCGCAATCCAAAAATGGTAGCAGCCATGGCAGCTTTACCAGAACGATGGCGACAGGCAAAGTTGGTGTATCGATCATCTCAGGCAGAATGCAACTTGAAAGGATTATTCACTTTCGTAAACGAGTTCGAGACACTCGAGGCGGCCCGGGATTTTGTCAATATCTCATTGAAAAGAGTAGATATTCCCTGTCAAGCAAACCTCACTGTCATTGAGGATGACGACAATGTCTCTGGCACCCAAAAAGACCTGTTTTTACGCTGCACGGCCAAGGCCATTCCATGGCAAGCAGTACCGGATATCTAAATAACCAATCGACTCTATTCCTCTCTTTTCGCCACTTCACTTAGTCCAACTGAAAACCAGCCTGATACCCTTGGAGAGTTTTTAAGGATCATCATTTCGAATCCAGCATGGACCTTACTACGACAGATGCGCTTGATCTCAGCGCCCATCGGCCCTATATCTAGGCTTTACGACCTATTCCATCAGACCATTCCTATGACCGATTCCCGCAACAATTCCCCAGAAGAGCACCCTGAGATCCTTTCCGACACCGACCCCGAGATTCCCCATTCCAGCCCCCCGGCCCGGACCGACGAGGTCTTGCCCCCCGTTATTCACCTGCTGCCGGTAGAAACCCGCCCCTTCTTTCCCGGCCAGGCGGTGCCCTTGATCACCAACGCCAAGGATTGGACCAATACCCTCAAGGCAGTAGGCGATACCGAGCACCATCTGATCGGTCTGGTACTCACCGACGGTGACGACGAGGGCAGCGAGGTGGAGCATCTGCGTTCGGTGGGCACAGTAGGCCGGGTTCATCGGGTGCAGCAGGTGGATGACAACCTGCAAGTGCTGGTGGAGTGTCTGCAACGCTTTCGCATCGAAAAGATCTATTCCACCGAACCCCTCAAGGCCCAGGTCAACTATTTTCAGGAACCAAGCAAGCGGCCCAATCAAGAGATCAAGGCCTATGGCATGGCCATGATCAACACCATCCGCGAGTTGCTGCCGCTAAACCCCCTTTATCAGGAGGAGCTACGCCAGTTTCTGGACCGGTTCGGCCCGGACGACCCCTCTCATCTGGCCGATTTTGCCGCCAGCCTGACCACCGCCGGTGCCGACGAGCTGCAGCAGGTACTGGAATCCTTCCAGCTACTACCCCGCATGGAGCGAGTGCTGACCCTGCTGCACAAAGAGCTGGAGCTGGCCAAGGCCCAGCACAAGATCCGCAGCAAAGTCGAAGAGCGCATGGAGGAGCAGCAACGGGAGTTCTTCCTGCGCGAACAACTGAAAGCGATCCAGCAGGAACTGGGCATTTCCAAGGACGACCGTACAGCAGAGATCGACACCTTTCGGGAACGTCTGAAAAAACTGACCCTGACCGAAGAGGCCCAGCGGCGCGTAGATGAGGAGATGGACAAGCTTTCCATGCTGGAGACCGGCTCGGCGGAATATGCCGTCACCCGTAACTACCTGGACTGGATCAGCATCCTCCCCTGGGGCCGCACCTCCAAGGACAAGCTGGACCTGACCCGCGCCCGCCGGGTGCTGGACCGGGACCATTACGGACTGGACGATGTCAAAGAGCGCATCCTGGAGTTTCTGGCTGTCGGCATCATGAAGGGGGCTATCAACGGCTCCATCATTCTGCTGATCGGTCCGCCAGGTGTAGGCAAGACCTCCATCGGTCACTCCATCGCCGCCGCCCTGGGGCGCGAGTTCTATCGCTTCTCTGTCGGCGGCATGCGCGACGAGGCTGAGATCAAGGGTCACCGCCGCACTTACATCGGCGCCATGCCCGGCAAATTCGTCCAGGCCATGAAGGCTGTGGGCACCCAGAACCCGGCCATCATGCTGGACGAGATCGACAAGATCGGCAGCAGCTATCACGGTGACCCCGCCTCCGCCCTCCTGGAGGTGCTGGACCCGGAGCAGAATCAGGACTTCATGGACCACTACCTGGATCTGCGCTTCGACCTATCCAAGGTCCTGTTCGTCGCCACCGCCAACCAACTGGATACCATCCCCGGCCCTCTGCTGGACCGCATGGAGACCATCCAGCTCTCCGGCTACATCGCCGAAGAAAAACTGCAGATCGCCCGCCGTTACCTCCTGCCCCGTCAGCTCGACAGGGCCGGGCTGAACAAAGGTGACATTAAGATCGGCACCCCAGTCATGCGCGCCATCATCGATGATTACGCCCGGGACGCCGGGGTACGGCGTCTGGAAAAACAGCTGGGCAAAATCGTACGCAAAGGGGTGGTCAAACTACTGGAAGGTCAGGAGAAGCCCATTCAGATACATAAAGGCGATCTGGAAAACTACCTGGGCTCCGCCGTCTTCCGCGACGAGCGCAACCTTTCTGGTCCCGGCGTCGTCACCGGCCTGGCCTGGACGACCATGGGTGGAGCCACCCTAAGCATTGAAGCTGTCAAAACCCACGACTTCAACCGCGGCTTCAAGCTCACCGGCCAACTGGGCGAGGTGATGCGGGAATCTGCCGAGATCGCCTACGGCTACCTGCTCAGCCACGCAGAAGCGTTCGGCGCCAAACAGACCTTCTTCAAAGAGGCCTTCATCCACCTGCACGTTCCAGCCGGAGCCACCCCCAAGGATGGCCCTTCAGCAGGCATCACCATGGCCTCTGCCCTGCTCTCCCTGGCCCGAGGCAAACCTGTACGCAACTTGGCCATGACCGGAGAAATCACCCTGACCGGAGAGGTCTTCCCCGTCGGCGGCATCCGCGAAAAGGTCATTGCTGCCAAACGTGCTGGACTGCGGGAACTGATTCTACCCGCCGACAACCGGGGCGATTTCGAAGAGATCCCCGATTACATCCGCAAGGGGATCAAGGTGCACTTTGCCAAGCAGTTTAAAGAGGTTGCGGGCTTATTATTTGGGTTATGAATCTGCCGTATTGTTATTGAAGCAGCCTAAACCTCAAACATCGATAGTGACACGGGATCAGGAATCCCATACTGCGGAGGATAATCCACCTGGGTCAGATAGAGACCCTGGGGCGGTGCTGTGACACCACCCAGCGTACGATCACGCAGATTCAGCACCTCCAGCCCCCACTCTTCGGCCCGTTCCCCTTTGCCGATAGCAATCAACACCCCGGCTATGTTACGCACCATATGATGCAGAAAGGCATTGGCATGCACATCCAGAATCACCAGGTCACCCTGACGATTCACTTGAATTCGATCAATCTCTCTGATAGGACTTTTGGCTTGGCAGCCTTGAGCGCGATAACTGCTGAAATCGTGGCGGCCACGCAGGTGCTGGGCCGCCCTGTGCATCCGCTCCACATCCATGGGCTGATGCACCCAAACGGCCCGCCGACTTAACAGCGCTGACCGAGTGCTTCGATTGTAGATCACATAACGATAGGCACGCCCGGTGGCCTCAAAACGGGCGTGAAAATCCGAAGCCACCTCCCGTGCCCAGGTGATGTTCAAGTCATAGGGCAGATTGGCATTGCCGCCCAACGTCCAGGAACGCATCGCACGATGGGCATCGGTATCAAAGTGCACCACCTGACCACTGGCATGCACGCCGGTATCGGTGCGACCCGCACAGTGCACACGAATGGGATGATTGGCCACGACCGACAGCGCCGCCTCCAACACCGCTTGGGCGGTGCGAACCCCCGGTTGTTGCGCCTGCCAACCATGAAAGGCGCTGCCATCATATTCAATACCCAGTGCCAAGCGCATGAGCATCACTCACAAAAAAAGAGGGCGCACAGTGTGCGCCCAGGTTTCACTTAGATTGAATGGGTGTAATTTAGCTGAGACTATCCAGCATCTTCTGGGCAATATCCTTTTGCTCATCATTACCCTCTTTCTGCACCTCTTTGAGAATGTCCTTGGCACCTTCAGGATCACCCATCTCGATATAGGCCTCAGCCAACTCGATCTTGGTTTGCGACTCATCATCCAGGTCAGTGGAAAGCTCGTTAACCTCGTCCAGCATTGCCCTGTCCACCACGCTATGATCGTCACTATCAACGGGCATATCACTGGCATCTGCCGGCGTTGAGGGAGCATTCAGTTCGGACATTTCCTGAGCTGAGAGCTCCAGCTCAGAGAGATCGCCAAGGGTTGCTGAATCACCAGACTCTTCTATCACGCTCAGATCAGAGGTCATCGCATCCAGTTCGTTGGTATAGGCCGACAGTGAAGCTTCGAGATCTTCCAAACTCTGTTCTCCTGCATCCTCAGTCAGTGAGCTGGAGGGCAAATCAGCTGAATCCTCAAAGATCCCGCTCAATGCTTCAATATTGGCCAGCGTATCTTCATCATGTGCGGTAAAGATCGGCGCGCCATCGTCTTCCTCTTCCCGGTCTCGTCCCAAAGGAGGCAGCTCATCCTCCTGAGCCATCGTGTCTAACTCGCTCTCCAAGTCGCCAATCACTGACGCCGGCAAAGCGGCACTGATTTCTGAATCCAGATCAAGATCGAGCTCAGACAACCCATCCATTGTATCCAGATGGGTATCCATGTTTTGAATCACTGTGGGCACTGAGGGCATGGTACTCCCACTTAAATCATCAGAAAGATCTTCGGTATCCAGAGTCAGTCCAGAGAGACCATCCAACGCCGAAAGTGCTGAACTGTCGGTTGAATCTTCAGAAGCGTCCTCGGAGACAGCCAGACTCTCTTCTATGGTATGCGGTTCGGTCGTCAACCCAAGGCTGGTCATATCAACTTGCTCGGGCATCTGATCATCCTTGCCATCACCTACGTCAAGATCAGCCAACTCATCCAACCCCTCCAGAGTGCTGGTATGATCTTCACTCATTTCGGTATCGCTATTGAGCCCCAATTCCGCCGCCATCTGGGCCAGTGAGGCCTCTGCCTGCGCCACATTACTATCCATCCCTGACGGGTCTGCCAGTGGCTCGGAGAGGGGGCCAAAGCTATCTTCATTCTCTGAAACAGCCCCCTCTTTCGCAAAGAGAGGGTGATTTGGCGCAAGTTCCTGGCCAAACGCAACGACCTTGGACCACTCATCCGGATTTGTGTCAGGAATACCCTGAGCTGCATACTGCTCAGCCAGTTTGACGAATTCGCCCTTTGTCCCACCTGCATGCAGTATCTCCAGCATTTTAAGCTTGAGATCAAGACGACCGGGATCGTTGTCAATCGCATTACTCAGTAACTCTTGTGCCTGATGATAGCGCCCATAGGCCACATAGACATCCACCTCTGACAGCGGATCAACCGCCGTGTGCCCACCCATATCCTTGAGTTCGCTGGGGGTAAAGTCCATCAACAGAGAAGATTCAGCCCCATCATTGTTGTGGTCGCCATCATCTTCTTGAGCAACAGGAAAATCGGGCCTGGTGACATTTTCCTCGAAAAGAAGGGTATGTTCCTCAGGCGGGACAACATCTTCATCATCATCTTCTTCTGGATACGCCGAATACTCTTCATCCACCACATCGTCAGGCATAGAGGGCATGGAAGAAATTCTTCCCCCCGACTTCTTGGAGGAAGACTTGCCGCCACCGCGTCGCATCAGCAACAAACCAGCCAAGAGTGCGAGAACGCCCCCGCCCCAAACCATGGGGTTGGAGAGAAGCCCAGATCCTTCTTGGGGCGGGGTCTGCTCAACCTCTTTTGGCTCTGGCGAAACAAGATCTGCTGGCGGCGCAGAAACCTTTGTTTCAACAGCTGTTATAGGTGGTTTTTGTTCTGCAGCAGGGGTTTCCGCTACGGGCGGCTCAACCTGTTCAGGCTCTGCTGGCGGCTGTTCCGCTACGGGCGGCTCAACCTGCTCAGGCTCTGCTGGGGGCTGTTCCGCTACGGGCGGCTCAACCTGTTCAGGCTCTGCTGGCGGCTGTTCCGCTACGGGCGGCTCAACCTGCTCAGGCTCTGCTGGGGGCTGTTCCGCTACGGGCGGCTCAACCTGTTCAGGCTCTGCTGGCGGCTGTTCCGCTACGGGCGGCTCAACCTGCTCAGGCT
>JBNKLG010000015.1:0-39281 GCA_050292235.1 Sedimenticolaceae bacterium
AGGCCAAGGCGAACAAGTTGATCACCAAGCTCGCCTTCGCCACCCTCTCGGTGGTGCTGCTGGTGTTGCTGACCATCGGCTGGCGCGAGGCCTTCATCGTCGGCGCCGCGGTGGTGGTGACCCTGGCCATCACCCTGTTCGCCTCCTGGGCCTGGGGCTTCACCCTCAACCGGGTCTCCCTGTTCGCCCTGATCTTCTCTATCGGTATCCTGGTGGACGATGCCATCGTGGTGGTGGAGAACATCCATCGCCATCTGCAGATGGGTTCCAAGCATCTGCTGGAGGCGATCCCGAAGGCGGTGGACGAGGTGGGCGGCCCCACCATCCTGGCCACCTTCACCGTCATCGCCGCGCTGCTGCCGATGGCCTTCGTCACCGGCCTGATGGGGCCCTACATGAGCCCGATCCCGATCAACGCCAGCACCGGCATGCTGATCTCCCTGATCGTAGCCTTCGTCTTCACCCCCTGGCTCACCAACCGTATCCTGGCCAGCCAGGCGGAGAAGATCGCGGCCCACAGCCACAGCGAGCAGGATGCAAAGCTGGGGCCCTTCTTCAGTCGCATCATGAGCCCCTTCCTGGTAGGACCCAGGGGCAACCGCATGCGCTGGGTGCTGCTCGGTTCGATCATGCTGCTGATCGCCGCTTCGGTCTCCCTGGTGGCCACCAAGTCGGTGGTGCTGAAGATGCTTCCTTTCGACAACAAGTCGGAGCTGCAGGTGGTGCTCGACATGCCGGAGGGGACCAGCCTGGAACAGACCACCAAGGTGCTTGACGCCATGGGCGACTACCTGGGCACAGTACCCGAGGTGACCGACTACCAGGTCTACGCCGGTACCGCCTCGCCCATCGGCTTCAACGGCCTGGTACGCCAGTACTACCTGCGCGAAGGCGCCCATCTGGGGGACATCCAGGTCAACCTGGTGGGCAAGGCTGAGCGCAAGCGCAAAAGCCATGAGGTGGCGCTGTCGGTTCGTGCTCCGTTGCAGGAGATCGCGGCCCGGCATCAGGCCAATGTGAAAATTGTCGAGGTGCCTCCAGGCCCACCGGTGCAGTCGCCCTTGGTGGCCGAGATCTATGGCCTGGATTACAACGGTCAGATCGCTACAGCGAAAAAGGTGCGAAAGACCTTCGAAGGCACGGCGGATATTATCGATGTGGATGACAGTGTCGAGTATCCCTCTGACAAGGTGTTGATCAAGATAGATCGGCAAAAGGCGGCCCTGCTGGGGGTCAGTCAGGTCGAGGTGGCCCGCGCCCTGTCCACGGTGCTGAATGGGGAGGACGTGAGTTTCCTCCATGGCGAAAACATCAAATACGCCGTCCCCATCCGACTGGAATTGTCAGAGGCCGAAAAGTCCGATCTGGATCAACTGCTCACCTTGCGGGTACGCAGTCAGAGTGGCACCTTTGTGCCCCTGTCGGCCCTGGTCGAGGTAATCCCCAGCCAGCGGGAACACGCCATCCATCACAAAGACCTGCGTCCGGTGGTCTATGTCACCGGCGACATGGCGGGCAAGCTGGATAGTCCCCTGTACGGCATGTTCGATATCGTCAGCTGGCTGGGCAAGGAGATGCCCGATCTGTCTCAACACTACGTCAGCGCCTCGGAAAACCCCTACGCCTATAGCCTGAAATGGGATGGCGAGTGGCAGATTACCTACGAGACCTTCCGCGATATGGGCATTGCCTATTCCATCGGTCTGATCCTCATCTACCTGCTGGTGGTGGCCCAGTTCCGCTCCTATCTGGTGCCGCTGGTGATTATGGCACCGATTCCACTGACCCTGATTGGTATCATGCCGGGCCATGCCCTGGTGGGCGCTCAGTTTACGGCTACCTCCATGATCGGCATGATTGCCCTGGCAGGCATCATCGTGCGCAATTCCATTCTGTTGGTGGATTTTATCAACGAGGAGGTGCGACGCGGTGTGGCCTTTGAAGCCGCTGTGGTGCGTGCTGCCGCAGTACGGGCCAAGTCCATTGTGTTGACTGGCGTGGCGGCCATGGCCGGGGGCTTTTTCATCCTGGATGATCCCATTTTCAGCGGCTTGGCCGTGTCTCTGATCAGCGGCATTCTGGTCTCGACGGTATTGACGCTTGTGGTGATTCCAGTGGTCTATTTTGCCGCCAAGGGACAAAGCGGCTCTCGAACGGCATAGAGGGCCGGGATCAACAGCCTTCTTTTAGGGAATGAGTGCCAGCAGAAGGATGAGCATCATTACAATGAAAAGAAAGACATAGACCCCTCTCTTGGAGATGCTCGTTCGGTCTCGCCCCCGCTCTTCCATAGCCAATTGAGCCATCAAGTGGCCAATCTCTGCTTCGCTCAACTTCCGGCCTGTCGAGCCTGAGGCCACCGCCGGTGAAGGCGCGGGTTTACTGGGCGGTTGCCGGGGTGTTTTGGCCGCCGTATCTGGGTGCGCATAGAACTGACCCGGATCCTCTTGGGTTGTGCTCTGCCGTTTGAGTGCTTTCAGCAATTGAATGAGCTGGTTGCGTTCGGCCTCGGGGACTTGGCTCAAAGCGGACGGGTTCCGCGCGTTCAAAATGTAGGTGTTGCCGTTGACGATGCAAACGATATCGTTGGAGGCCATGGGGTTATTCCTTTTGCGTCGAGCCGGGAAAGAGGCTTGAGGTGAGAGTATAAGCCAGTAATCCCATTATGATGCCGGGCCCGACACTATAAATCATTCCGCCCAATCCCAGTTGCTGCCAGAGCAAAAAAGTACCTGTGCCACTGATCATCATGCTGATTCCCTGGGTTTGAGTGATTCTCCGTCCGGTGGCCAAAAGAATGACCAGCGGCGCAAAGGCCGACCCCAACAATCCCCAGGCATCCAGCACCAGTTTGAATACCGAATCGGCCCCTGTCAGCGCAATGCCCAGAGCACAGACCAGTACCAGGGCGGTGATGACCTTGGTGGCCCAAAGATCATGCAGAGCGCCGGGTTGCTGGATGAAGTCCCGGGTGATGGCAGCAGAGCAGGAGAGAATCAGGGAGTCAGCGGTAGAAAGCGTTGCGGCAAAGAGTGCCGCCAGCACCAGACCCACCAGGGTCTCCGGCAAGACCTGAAGCGCCATGTTGGGTAGCGCCAGTTCGGCATCGAAGTGGCCGGTTTCGGGAAAAGAGATTCGGCTCAGCAGGCCAACGACGATGGTGGCACCGTAGAAGAGGCTAAACCAGCTGTAGTAGTAAAATCGCATCCGATTGATCTGGCAGGCATTCTCCAGGCTGATAAAGCGAACCACGATGTGCGGCTGGCCGATCACCGCAACGCCACCGAACAGCCAGCCGAGAATAAACAGCAGGATGCCCAGCCCATTGGTGTCGGGAAACCAATCCAGATAGTGGCTATCGACCTGGGCCAGCTTCATCCCGACCGCATCCCAACCACCATTGAGATCGACCCCGCCGAAGATGAGCAGGCCCATGCCCACCAGCATCACCAGAGACTGGGCAGCATCGGTCCAGATAGAGGCCCGCAGCCCACCTGCCGCGCTATAGAGCAACACAATCAGCGCGCCGATTAGAATGCCCCAGCTCGGTTCCCAGGAGAGCAAGACCGCCGTGGCCTTGCTGCCCGCCTTGAGCTGGGCTGCTGCATAGAGAGTGAGAAAGAAAACCGTCAGCAGACCGGCCAATCGCCGAAGCTGAGGCTGATCATCACCGTGCCAATGGGCCAGCAGTCCGCCGTAGGAGTGGATCTGCTCCGAGCGGGAGGCCGCATGCAAAGGGCGCAGGGTCAGCAGAGAGATCATGATGTCGCCCACAATCCAGCCAAACATCAGCCAGATGGAGGGGAGGCCGGTTTTGTAGGTCAGGCCGATCATGCCGATGAACATGAAGCCGCTGTTATTGGTGGCCACAGCAGAAAGCCCCGCCAGCCAGGCGGGAATCCCCTTGCTGGCGACCAGATAATCCTCAGCGCTACGGCGACTTTTGAAGACAGAGGCCAAACCAATGGCCAGGAACAAGAGCAAAAAAAGCAAGAAGCTGGCAGTCATCATGGGGGCCATCATAACGGATCTGCCCAGGGATATCAGGGGCAGGCCCAGACGGCAGACGAGGCTTTATTGCTAAAATGAACCTTCCTTCATTGACTGACCCCATTGGACTGGCTCTATGTCGCCTCCTCAGGCCCACCCCCTCACCATCGGTGTCTTTGACTCCGGCGTGGGCGGGCTATCCATCCTCAAGGCCCTGCGTCAGGCCATGCCCTCCGTCGATCTGCGCTATGTGGCTGACTCTGGCAACGCGCCTTATGGCAACAAACCCAAGGCCTTCATCGAAGGGCGGGTGCAGGCGATTGCCGATTATCTGATCCGCTCCGGCGTGCAAATGATCGTCGTGGCCTGCAATACCGCCACCGTGGTCGCGGTGGAACAACTGCGGGCAGGTTGTCCGGTGCCGGTCGTCGCCATGGAGCCGGCCATCAAACCTGCCGTTGCCCAGACTCGGACAGGGGTTGTCGGTGTGCTGGCCACCGAGAGAACCCTGGAAAGTCCTGCGGTAGCCAAGCTCTGTCAGCAGTTTGAGCCGCAAAGCAAGATACTGCTCCAACCCTGTCCGGGCTGGGTGGAGCTGGTCGAAAGGGGCGAGCTCTCCTCCCCCCAAACCCGAGAGGCCCTGCTCACCTTCATTCAACCCCTGTTGGATCAGGGTGCCGATACCCTGGTGCTCGGCTGCACCCATTACGTTTTTCTGGCCCCGGAGATCGAAAAACTGGTGGGGCCAGGGGTTAAGGTGATCGAGCCTTCCGCCGCCGTTGCCCGGCAAAGTCTGCGCATGTTGGCGCATAACAGTGCCGATTTGCCAGCCAATCGACAGGGTCGGGAAGTCTTCATGACGACGGGAGACCCTGTCCAGGCAGAGCCGCTGTTTTCGCAGCTTTGGGGGAGGCAGGTGACGGTGTCAGCGTTGGATGCCGGGGCGGGGCGATAGCAACCCGTCACCTGGTCAGCAATCCAGCCACCTCTTTGAAATTGTTCAACCCCGCCTCGATGTTGTCGATGATCTCAGCCGCCAGATCTTCGGGATCGGGCAGGTTATCCAGATCGGCTAGTGATTTGTCCTTGAGCCAGAAGATATCCAGACTGGTTTTGTCTCGCGTCAGGATCTCGTCGTAGCCGTATTTGCGCCAGCGACCTTCCGGGTTTGTGGTTTCGTTCCAGGTTTCCTCGCGCTTGTGGGGATAATCGGCATTGAAGCAGCGAATGAAGTCTTGCAGATCATCCAGGCGCAGGGGTTTCTTTTTCAGGGTGTGATGGATATTGGTTCGATAGTCGTAGATCCACACCGCTTTGGTGCAGGGGGCTTTCTGCGCTGGTCGGTTATCAAAGAAGATGACGTTGGCCTTTACCCCGTTGGCGTAAAAGATACCGGTAGGCAAGCGCAGGATGGTGTGGAAGTCTGTGGTTTCCAGCAGCTTCTTGCGTACTGTCTCACCGGCTCCACCTTCAAACAGGACGTTATCGGGGACGACTACGGCTGCTCTACCTGTGGTCTTCAGCATAGAGCGGATATGCTGAACAAAGTTGACCTGTTTGTTTGAGGTGGTGGCCCAGAAGTCCTGCCGATTGTAGGTCAGGTCGTCCTTCTCCTGTTCGCCCTCTTCATTGGTGAAGGTCATGCTGGATTTCTTGCCAAACGGGGGATTGGCAAGAACCATGTCCACATTCTGGCTGGGTGGCGCGATCAAGGCGTCATTGGCGCTGATCGCGCTGTCGCCATCGATCTCACCGATGTTGTGCAGGAACATATTCATCAGACAGAGACGACGGGTATTGGCGACGATCTCATTGCCCGAGAAGGTATCGTGCTTGAGGAATGCCTTCTGTGTAGTGTCCTTCCAGTTCCGCGCCCTTTTCCAGGCGCAGGCTGTCCCAGTTGTACTTTTTGGGTATCCCGACATTACGGTTATGGGGAGGCTTGCTGTACTCATCGGCCATCTTGAGAGAGATGAGATAGGTGAGCTGTTCCAGATAGTCGCCGTATCCCACCCCGTCATCACGCAGGGTGGTACAGAAGCTCCAGACTCAGGAAACCATGGTGCTTGCATTCATGTTCTTGTACTCGGAAATAGATTGGACTTGCAGATAGCGTTGGCTAATGCGTAATGCTGTGCTGCTTCCGGTTGCGATGAAATAAGAATACTCATTTATATCAATATGTTACTTGTTTCCTGACAGCTTAATGAGCTGTTCGCCAAGATAAAATCAGGCCTCGGGAAATAGCGTATTTCATTTTTTCATGCAATCAGGAACTTCCATGCAATAGGCAATAAATTCAATACGTTATAAAAATTTATTCTGCATTTATTCTGCATTTATTCTGCAAGCGCCCATTCCGGTGAGCGCCGCGAACCGCGATTCACGATCTTTCCTCCCCGCCTGAGATTGGTGAGAAGATTTGCCACCTTGTTCAACTTCTGGCCATCATCCAGTACATCGCTCAGCTTATTCCATAACAGCTTGTCCAGATCCTTTCGCGTCGCACTCTGGTACTCGGCCAGATAGTCAAGAATGAGCTTGCTGTAGAAGGCATCGTCCTGGCCTCGTGTATGGATGTACTCCTCTCTGGCATCGACTGCCTCAGCCACCCTGGCAGAGATGTACAGATTGGGCTTGCGTCCCTCAATCAGTTTTTGTCTGCGCAAATGCCGGATCATCACCTCATCGTCCAGAGGCAACTGTTTTTGCACCCGATCCAGAGCCAGAATCTCGTCGAGAGGCAACTCGCTATTCTGAATCAACATGCGGCTAAAAGCGGGATCGACGATCTTGCCGTGGATCGTCATCCTCACCATATCGGGCTCGGTCAAATCATAATCCGGTAGCGGAAAATAACGCCGCCGCTGCCCCAGATACATCTCATGGATACCGTAACCCATGGTATCGATCATGTTCAGCTCGGTCATGGCCTGGGCCAGGAAGGGGTTGCGGTAACGGCGCGGGGTTTTGTGTCCGGCGATATAGTCTCCCGGCTGCCCTTCAAAGAAACCGCCCTCATTTTCCAGGATCAGGCGATCGGGTTGCTCGATCAGGGTAATGCGTCCATGACGCAAATAATCCTGATGGACAATGCAGTTGTGCAGCGCCTCCAATACGATCTTCTGATCGTATTTAGCCAACTCTATCGCCAGCAATTCATCATCGGGCAAGATACGCATCTGGATATTGCGAATACGCTGATACAGGGTCGTGGTGTTGAGCAGAAAGGGCAGACCGAAGTGCTCGCCTTTCCCTGATTATTGTCACCCTCGTCGCCTGGGCCAGCGTCCACGCTGGCAATGGCTACAACGTGTGCAGCAATGGCTTTAAGTTACCCCTGATCTATCTGGTGATGTTTATTCCCCTATTGCTCAGTGGGCCTGGGAGGCTGAGTCTGGATCACCTGATCTTCAGGCGTTTTCGGAGTGCGTGACAAAGAGCCGTTCTGGAGATTGGGGCTGAGAAGTGACGTGATGGGGGCTGATGAGAAAACCGGTTCAGCCCCCAGCGCATTGTTCTACCAAAACGTGGCTAAAGGGACGCTTACTTCAAAGCAAATTCAACCGTGACGGCGGCTGAGATGTTGACCATGCCAAGCGTTCCGCCTCTGCTGCCGTCGCTAATGTCGTTTGAATAGGTATTGAGGGTACGGACATCAGATGGGCTGATTTCATTGATGCTGATGACCGGGCCAATATCGGCATCCAGGCTTTTGGCCATCAATGCAGCCTTTTTCTTGGCGGCTTGAAGGGCCTTGGTGAACTCCTTGTTTCGGGTCTCAAACGCATCATTTCTTCCGTACTCTGTGGAGAGAATGGAGAGAGAGTTTTGCTTTGAGAGTTCCTCAAAAATCAACGGGAGTTTGCTGAGGTCATTGACCCGTAACTCGATATGGTAGGCAGAGAAGTAGCCACTGTGTTTTCTCAGGCTGTTGATCCAGTCGAACTCCTCGCCCTGGGTGAGGGAGGACTTGATGATCTCCTGATCAGTGATACCGAATTGCTTGAGCTTGTCGATAACGGCAGCGAGGGTCTCTTTGGTTTCACGATAGCCTTCGTCCATCGTGCCTCTGACATGCTTGATTTGAATGCGTATTTTGGCGTACTGCGCCTCCAGGGAGATTTCGGACTTGCCGGAGACGGAGATGCTTCTGCGGTTGTCTTCCGCAAAGGCGGTGCCCCCTAAGGCGAAGAGGATCAGTAGGGCGCTCAGTACTTTCATGGTGTGCTTCCTGTTTGGCGGTGTTGTTATTGGTTGGCGCTGAGGGAAAACACAAAGGGCGATCCCGCAAGGTGAAACCATATAGGTTCAAAGGATCAATCATAAATGTCCGCCAGCCAATTTTATACAGAACGTCTCACTCTTTGCTGAGAAAGGTAAAGACCAAGGTGTCTTCGACGATCTTGCCGGTCTCCTCACAGCGGTGATTGACCGGTCGATGGCCCCTCATCACAATCTTCAACTGGCCCTGAGGACGCACCACCTCGCCTTCTACCCCATATTCCAAAGGGGCCTCCGGGCAGTATTTTGAAAAGCGGCGGGCCACCCCCTCGTAGTGATCATGGCTCATGCTGCCGTTGAAGAGCAGCGTACCTCGCCGGACACCGGCTTTGCGAAGCACGGGTTTCGGGTCTTCGTAGTAGAAAAAGCGTTGATTGCCCTTGGCCACCAGACGCATGAGGGAGCCGTTGTGATGCCAAAAGGAGTCGGCTAGCAGAGCGGTAGGGAAAATGGCCAGACAGATGGCGATAGTCAGGAATCGCGATTTCATGGGATTGCCTCACCTGCGAATTGGGCTCTATTCTAGCCCCAATTTCAAGCGTTATGCTCAATGATCCCGAACCTCTTCATACAGGTTGAACCGACGACATGAGTCCTTGGCTGTTTCTTCTCTTCCCGGCCCTCTATCTTGGGCTACGCCTCATCCAGTTCCTTGCCGTCTGGATGTATTTGCTCAGACTGCCACAGACGCCCCTACGCATCCATGCCAGTGGAGAGATGCCGGCGCTGCGCCCGGATGAGGCAGCGGCGGTCGCCGAACTCGAGGCACTTGGGTTCCAGGCCATCGGCTGGGCTTGGGTCGACAGGGATCCTTTGCGTATCGCGGTGTTGCGCATGCGCCATGCCGACGCCCCCGCTTTTGCCGAACTCACGTTGCTGGCAGGCGCATACGGGGGCTATCCCCTGGCCTTTTACAGCTTTCGGAGCGAGGGCAGGATGCTCGTCACCGCAAACCGGCGTGACCCCATGCTGTCCCTGGTCAAGGACCCGGAGGCGGAGATTCTCGACGCCAACGCCGATGACCCGGAGAGTCATTGGCAAGCGCACCAGGCCCGCTTGAGCTCGGAGGAGATCCTGTTACCCGACGACGCTGAAGCGGTGCGCCGGATCACCGCTCGGAGCGAGGGGTTTTTCGATCGGCTGCGCCAGGCTGACGTGATCGTCGAGATCCAGGGCCATTGGCATCTGACGCTGAAAAGTGCCGCCTGGGCCGCATGGCGCACGTTGCGCGCCCAGAAAGCACTGACCAGACCCTATCGCAGCGAGGCGCTGGCGGGTGCCAACGCCAGCAGCTATCAGGCCCAGACCTATCGGTTGCTGGAACAGACGCAACAGCTCCGACGGTCGCGCCGCGACTTGAAGGGTTGGCTGCTCATGCTGTCCATCGCCGCGCCTCTGATGGCATGGGGCGTACTTTTCAGCTGGGGACAGGCCCTGGCCCTGGTGGCGATCCTCCTGGTTCACGAGAGCGGCCATGCGGTGGCGATGCGGCTGTTCGGTTACCGCGACATGAGCATGTTTTTCATCCCTCTGCTTGGCGCCGTGGTAACGGGCCAACCCCGGAAAATCACGGCCTGGAAGCAGATTCTGGTACTGTTGGCGGGGCCCTTGCCGGGGCTTCTGGCAGGGTTGGCGGCACTCTTGTCCCTCTCTTTCCATCCCTTGCCGGAGGGCGGTTTCGACTGGGGCATGGTGGCCACCATGGCCGTGGTGGTCAATCTCTTCAATCTGCTGCCGCTGACGCCGCTCGATGGCGGTCGCATGCTGGATATCACCCTGTTCAGCCGCTGGCCCATGACCCGGTTGTTGTTCGTCGCCGTCAGCGTGATGGGGTTCGCTGCCGTCGCCTATTATCTGCAGAGTTGGGTCGCGGGGGTATTGGCCCTGCTCATCGCCCGCGGCATGGCGAGCCAGTGGCGTGTTGCCCGCTTGCAGCGCGCCTGGCGCGGAGAGTTGAGCGACGATGCCCAGATCGACCATCTGTTCGAGGTGGCGCGAACCAGGTTCCGTCCCCAGGCGCTGATGCAGCGCATCTTTTTGGTCAAGGCGGTGTTCGCCCACCGCCACGTCCGCAGCCCCCGGCCATGGGAAACAGTCCTGGTGCTGCTGCTGATGGGCGGTCTCTGGTCGGGGGTCGCTGCCTTGGCTGTGGGGGAAGGCTATTTCACCCAGGCCAGTTCCTCCCTCAGTCCACCCCAGCAGGCCTTCGATACCGCTTACAACGAGTATGACGGTGAGTTTGATCGTCTGGACGCCTTGGCCGCCGCGCTCACAGCCGATGATCCGCGCCGGATCGATTTGGCGGTTCTCAAAGCGGAAGCCCAGCCAGAGCCGACGCGCCAGCGCGAATTGGAGAAGATCTTGGTGGCGGGCAAAGATGGCTACCACTATTCTCTGGCGCAGATTGCTGAAAATGGGCTCTACGACCTCTATCAGACAACACGGGATGCCCCGCCGGAACAGCGGGCGCAGCGGTTGCGGCGCGAGGCCGATCGCCTTGCTCAGTTGGCGCCCGGCATCTTCCCCGGCACCATCGAGGCCCGCCTGCGGGCGGCAGAGGCACTCGACGAGGCGGGTGACGGCTCGGGCGCGAAAGAACGCCTGGAACAGCTCCTGACGCGTACCCGCGATGCCGACGATTGCCGTTGCCAGCAACGCAAGGTGACCCAGGCGCTGGCCTGGTTCCACATCGCCCACGAACAGCCGCAAGCGGCCCTGGCCCTGTTGGACGCGTCCGGCTATGCCGAAGCCATTCATCAGCAGCGGGACTCCCTGGCGCTGGATTACGCCTGGGCGCTGCTGGCCGCAGATCGTGCCCAGGAGGGGCTGGCCTATATGCGGTACGCGGTCTACGGCAAGGCCTATCATCCCACATGGGTAGAGCGTCTGCGGGGAGAGCACGAACGCCCCGCCCGTCTGCACCGTCCCCTTGAGTTGGCCTACGCCTTGAGCGAGGCCGGCCAGCCTGAGGCGGCCCGTGCCTTGATCACACCATCGACCCGCTGGAGCTGTTTGCGGCTCAAGTACAGCGATTCATCCGATACCGGGCCCTGGCAAGGTTCGCGGGAGCGGGCGATACGCGCCACGGCGGAGAGGATCTGTCCAGCGGGGGCCAGCGATTAGACGGGAATGTTTTGCTTCAAGGCTTGCGACTTGATTCATCCGGGCTCTGGGTTAAACTGCGCCCAGTTTTTGGCCTGTGATGGGTCAAAATCGGAGTGGATCCAGATATCGGAAATCCGTGTTTGGAGGAGTTTGTTTGTTGGTATTCATGGAGAGGGATAGTGAGAATTCGATTTTTACTAATTGTGATGATGTCCGTTGTGTTAACCGCTTGCGCGAGCAATGGTGCTGTTGATGGGTCGACTGGCTCGGCTGCCGGCGATACTGCGCTGGAGGTTAGCTATTCCAGGGTGCTGCCAAATGGTGCTGCATTGAAAGAGGAGCCAAAAGAGGTTTCAATCGTAAGGCGGAAAAATACGCAAAACCATGCAGCAGCCCAGATTGGTATCAATATCGTCTCCCTTGCCTTGGGTGGCGGGGTCTCTGTCAACCCGTTCAGTAAAAGTGATTTGAAGGGCGATAGCATAGAGGGGAGTGCAAGCAGGAGAAATCTCGCCAATCCGATACCAACGACATTTGTCCGTGTTCTTAGGGAGGATGTTGATCGTGTCGTCCAATCAAACGCGGGTTTAAAAAAGAAGGCTGTTGGTAATAAGTTGATTGTGTCTGGAGGCTCCAGTCGATTGATTTATGAAAAATTGAATGGCAGCGAAGAGGAAAGATTCCGGCTGAATACAGAACTCTACGTCTGGGTGGAACAAAAAGGCTTTCATGTGAAACTGCAAGGCCCCAAAAGGATCGATTGTTCACAAAGCTCCGATCTGCTGACTCAGGCCCAGTGGGCCAATAATGATTACCAGTTGGTTAAGACGCGCCTGGATGCCGTGATGCGTAGCTGCCAGCAGAAGGTGGTGTCTCAACTCCCCTCACTGTTGGATAAACGGGGTTAGGTGCCTAGCCATTTGGCATTTACATGCCATTCTTGAACCGGGGATCAAAAATACCTTCAGCGGCACGCACCTGGCGCAGGGCCTCGGCGTACTGGCGCAGCATGTGCAGGCCGAAGCGAGCGCGGTCGCGGTAGTAGGGGTCGGCGCTGGGGTCGTTGTCACCGCTGTCGTTCAGCACCTTTTCCACGTCGCGGATGATGAGCTGTTCGGGGATGTAGCAGAGGCGGTTGTTTTTGGCGCTGAACATCCGCAGCTCGGCCACGGGGTAGGCCCCGCCAGAGAGAATGGGGTCACGAGGAAAATCAATAACTCTGACCCCTTGATCGGACCCCTTGATCGCTTGATCGGCGTTGCCAAACTTCATCTCGCTCCCCTCGGCAGCACGAAAGGGGAAAGGGTCAGGTGGCCCGTGATGCGTTAGGATTATGAGATAAGAGTATTGGTGAAAAAATGGCCACAGCTGAGCAAATTAAAGCACTTTTAAGAAGCCATGCTGATCGGGACGATCAGCGCTTCTACGCTACGGCTTTGCAGGTCGCAGCTCAAGAGGCTCGCCAAGGCCATCGTAAACTGGCCAGCGATATTAAGGAGATGGTTGAAAAATCCCAAGTTAATAGCAATTTGGGGCTCGCGCCGGTAAAACCAACGCCACTTGTTCAGCAACCCAAAGGCGACTTAAGGGGATTGCTTGAGCTTACGCACTCGACAGTAAGAATTGGCGAGTTGGTCCTCGGTGCCGAGGTTCTGGAGCGCCTCCATCGCGTATTGCTTGAGCAACGACAAAAAGATCGCCTTTCCCAATTTGGATTGCTCCCGCGACGCAAGCTCCTGTTCACCGGACCGCCAGGAACGGGAAAGACAATGTCTGCCTCTGTGCTTGCGACAGAGCTGAAACTACCGCTCTATACGGTTGTTCTTGATAGTTTGATTACTAGGTTCATGGGGGAAACCGCAGCAAAGTTGCGACTTGTCTTTGACCACATCAAGCAAACTCGGGCGGTCTATCTCTTCGATGAGTTCGACGCCATCGGCACCCAGCGCGGAGCGCAAAATGATGTAGGGGAAATTCGGCGCGTTTTGAACTCGTTCCTTCTTTTCGTGGAGCAGGACGACTCCGAAAGCATTATTGTCGCCGCGACCAACCATCCCGAGCTTCTAGACAAGGCGCTTTATCGCAGATTTGACGACATCATTCGGTTTGAGAAGCCGTGCGATGACCAAATTCAGAAGATTATCGAGAACCGGCTGGCCATGTTCGAGACCCGATCTCTTGCTTGGAATGAGGTTACTGCGGCAGCTCACGGCCTGAGCGCTGCGGAAGTGACACGAGCCTGCGAAGATGCGGCGAAAGAGGCGGTTCTTCATCATGACAAGAAACTGTCTACCACGCTTGTATTGAAGGCGATTGAGCAACGTCAAGCTGGCAAAGAATAAGGAGTGGTTATGCCAGACCAGAAGCGGCACCTTCTGATCGAAGGTTTTCTGTCCAACGAAGATTTTAGATCGCGCAGAACTGGTAGAAACCCAGCCATTCCTCTTCAAGATCGGATTCCGCACGGCCAGCAGTTGTCAGCCAGATACGCCGATCTAATGCAGCAGTACGATGGAAAACGGCAGAATGCCGAGCCACCAATTACAGAAGATGTGGGGATATTTGTAGAGATCGTCGGGGTCTCCGGCATCAAGTTGCCTCTAGACAGCCTAGATACGCGGGACTTCAGGTTGCACGCTTGCCGCAAGGTTGGCGATCGCGAGGTTGCTCTGGTATTTATTCCCGAGGCTCGTCGAGAAACGTTTCAAAGGAAGGTCACGCAATATCTTGACCCGGATAAAGATAGGAAAGGCGGTCCTCGCAATCATAATTTGATCGACAGTATCGCCGAAATGCGCTTGGCGGACCTGCTAGCATTTTGGACTGATGACCCCAGCCTGTTCCCCCAGGACTCCAATCAACAGATTTGGTGGGAGCTTTGGCTCAAGCGACGTAACGGCGAAGACCCGCAAATCATTGCGGCACAGCTATCAGAGAGGATCGGCGGGCGACTCGGAAATACCTCGGTAAGTTTCTTCGATAGCATGGTATTTCTGATCAGAGCTTCCTCTCAACAGTTGGAACGTGCCCCCGAGTTAATCTCTTCGCTTGAGGAACTGCGGCGCGCCAAGGAAACTCCGAACGTCTTGGTGGAGTCTTCGCCAAAAGAACAGCGTGAATGGACGGACGATTTGGCCGCACGGTTGAAAATTTCGGACGAGGCATCCGTTTCTGTAGCCATTCTCGATACCGGCGTAAACTACAATCATCCATTGCTATCTTCTGTCTGCAATCAGCCGCAATCGGAAACATGGCAGCCGCAGTGGCCGCGTTACGATGAGGTCAATGACCATGGCTCCAGGCAAGCCGGTTTGGCGACATTCGGGGATTTGCATGACGCGCTGGCGAGTCGGTCTGAAATACCTCTACAGCATCGCATTGAATCAGGGCGTATTTTACCGCCACGAGGTACGAATGACCCGGAACTGTACGGCGCAATTAGTGTAGGTACCGCATGCAAATTGGAAGCAACGAGACCCGAATGGCGGCGCGTCTATTCCTTGGCAATAACGGCCGACTCGGAAAAGGAAGGCGGAATCCCTACCTCATGGTCAGCGGAAGTTGATCAATTCTCGTCGGGCGCAGAGGACGGGCAACAACGACTTTTCGTGATCTCAGCCGGTAACAATCGCTCCCTCCTGCCAAACGTGGACCACTGGGAGCAGCTACATCTTGCGGAGATAGAAGACCCGGCGCAGGCATGGAATGCCCTGACGGTTGGGGCATACACCGAGAAGACAACCAATGATGACCCGAGCTTTAATGGGTGGTCGCCCTTTGCCCGAGCTGGAGACGCAGCTCCTGCCTCTAGGTCATCTGTCAATTGGGGTTGGAGGAAGCAGGCACCCTATAAGCCTGATGTTGTAGCGGAGGGCGGCAATCGTTTGTTGTCTCCCGATGGGACGACTGTATCCGATGCTGACTCAGTTTCTCTTCTGACAACATCCGGAAAAGCGACCGGTCAACTCTTTGAGGTATCCGCCGATACAAGCGCCGCCTGTGCATTGGTTTCACGCCAAGCGGCTATTCTCATGGATGAATACCCTGACTATTGGCCGGAGACAGTTCGTGGGCTCCTGGCACACTCGGCGGAGTGGACTGAGCGCATGTGGGAACGTTTCGGAGTTCTCAGTGGCCACCACAGCCCCAAGATCGCCAAAGAGACGATGCTTAGAAGCGTCGGATACGGCGGTACCAACCTTGAGCGTGCGCGCTATAGCGCCGGTCATGAATTGACGCTGGTCGCACAAGATCATCTTCAGCCATTCACCAAGAACGCTGATGCCTCTGGCTCTACCGATCCCAAGCTTAACGAGATGCAGCTATATGAGCTGCCGTGGCCGGCAGATATTTTGCGCCAACTCTCCCCAGAGCTAGAGGTGAAGCTGAAGGTAACGCTCTCGTACTTCATTGAGCCCAATCCTGGTCGGAGAGGCTATAGGCAACGATATAGCTATCAGTCTCATGGCCTGCGTTTCGAGGTCATTCGGCCGGGCCAGTCGCTTGAGAATTTCCGAGCATTTATCAATGCGCTTGCAGATGCAGATGACTACATCGGTCCAGAAGGTGATGCAGATGGCTGGCAATTTGGCCCTCAGCTTCGGACGCGAGGCTCGCTGCACTCCGATGTCTGGACTGGTTCTGCCGCAGCCTTGGCGGACATGCAAACAATCGCCGTTTACCCTGTGGGAGGCTGGTGGAAATACCGTGCAGCACAAGATCGCTGGCAGAACAGTGTTCGCTATAGCCTGATCGTCAGCATCGAGGTGCCAGATGAGACGATCGACATCTATTCCGTGGTTGAGAATATCGTTCAGGCTCAAGTTGAAATCGCTGTCTGAAATGCCCCGCAGGGCGTCTTTTTCAGTTCCTCTTCGTACATCTATTCTCCTTAATTTCTAAGCAGCTCTAGCGATAGTAAAGTCAATAGTGGCGTTCAGGGGAAAAATGCGCAGTGTGATTTGATGATGGCGTGGTTTGGCTGATCGGCACTCGCACTATCCAAAGGTCGTAGACGACTTGACGTAGCTGCCAGCCCCGGCCATCTCTTACCAGCAGTAATTCCCCGGTTCGACGATGATGCAGGCGATCTGATCACCCATTTCATCAAACAGTTGCGCACCTGGGCGGCATCGTTGTAGTGCAAGGTAAGGGTGTAGGCAGCCAGGGCAGCGGGGACGCGCCTCGATGCCGTGATGCGTAGCTGCCAGCAGAAGGTGGTGTCTCAACTCCCTTCACTGTTGGATAAACGGGGCTGAACATCCGGCCGCCATTTGGCATTTACATGCCATTCTTAAACCGAGGATCAAACAGCTCCTCGGCGGCGCGCACTTGGCGCAGGGCCTCGGCATACTGACGCAACATGTGCAGGCCGAAGCGGGCGCGGTCGCGGTAGTAGGCATCAGCGGAGGGATCGTTGTTGCCCTCGTCGTTCAGCACCTTTTCCACGTCGCGGATGATGAGCTGTTCGGGGATGTAGCAAAGCCGGTTGTTTTTGGCGCTGAACATCCGCAGCTCGGCCACGGGGTAGGCTCCGCCGGTGCCGGAGGATATGGCGACGATAAGCGCGGGTTTGTGGCCCAGCTCCTCCTGGCTCCACATCAGGAAGAAGTTCTTCAGTCCGGCGGGCACCATGCCGTGCCATTCGGGGGCGATGATGACAAAGCCATCGCTGCTGCTGAGTTCTGCGGAGAGGGGCGCCAGCCGGGTTTGCCAGTCGTGGTCACCCGCCCAGATGCCCTCGTCCCACAGGGGCAGGGGGTTGTCGGTGAGGTCGAAGCGCCAGACCTCATGGGCCAGCTCCTCCTCCTTCAATGTCCGTTCGAGAAAGCTCGCCACCTTGGCACTTTGGGCGTTTTTGCGGTGACTGCCGTTGATGATGCCGATTTTCATATGCCTTCTCCCTCTCGGATCCAGTGGCCGCTTTGGCCGCCTGCTTTTTCGGTCAACCGAATCTCGCCCATGGCCATGCCTCGATCCACGGCCTTACACATATCGTAGATCGTAAGCAGGGCGATTTGAACCGTGGTGAGCGCCTCCATTTCTACCCCGGTCTGGCCGCTGCATTCGACCTGGGCAGTGCAGCGGATGCCCGGCAGATCGGCATCCTGCTGGAACGCTAGGCTGACGTGGCTCAGGGCGATGGGGTGGCAAAGGGGGATCAGGTCGGCGGTACGTTTGCTGGCCATGATGCCAGCGATGCGGGCGATGCCGAGGACATCCCCTTTTTGGTGGCTGCCCTCGGCGATTTTGGCCAGGGTCTCCGGCTGCATCCGGATCCAGCCTTCGGCGACGGCCCGGCGCTGGCTGGTGGGTTTGGCGCCCACGTCGACCATTTGCGCCTGACCTTGATCGTCGAAGTGGCTGAGATCGCTCATCCCGCGAACTCGCTGTAACCCTCGACCAGTTTGGAGACCTCGCGGCTGGCAAAGCTCATGCAGTCCAGGTCAGCCAGAATCCAGGTGGCCGGTGCGGTACCGACCCCGCCGATGGTGCCGGGGTTGACCAGATGGGTGGTGCCGCCCTTGGCGTTGGCCACCTCCTCGATCTCCACCTTGTGGCTGTGGCCGCAACAGACCAGATCCCAGTCGCCGGTGGCCGCCATAGCGCGAGCGTAATGGGGGTAGTGCACCAGAAAGATGCGTTTGCCGTGCAGCTCCACTCCGGCATCCATACCGTGGTAATGGATGGGGTTGTCGTCTTTTGCCGCGAGGGTGGCCAGGGCGAACAGATCACCGCTGTTGTTGCCGTGGATGACATGGGTCGGTAGACCGTGTTTTTTCAGGCAGTTGAGGGTGCTGGGGGCGACCAGATCGCCACAGTGGAGCACCGCCTCGGCCCCTTCGGCCTTGGCATTGGCGACGGCGGCATCCAGCAGTGGGATGTGGTCGTGGCTGTCGGAGAGGATGCAGACCTTCATCAGAAGTTGGGCTTTTCCGGGGCGTCCTGATACATCTGGATCGACTCCAGGATCTCCTGTTTGGCCTCGTCCAGGCCGTACCAGCCGTCGACCCGCACCCATTTGCCCTCGTCCAGGTCTTTGTAGTGCTCAAAGAAGTGGGCGATGCGTTGCAGGATGTCGCCGGAGAGATCGCGGAAGTTGTTCACCGAGCGATAGCTTTTGCACAGCTTGTCGATGGGCACGGCCAGCACCTTGGCGTCATCACCGGACTCGTCGGTCATCTTGAGCACACCGACCGGGCGGCATTTGATCACGGAGCCGGAGATCAGCGAATGGGGGGTCAGCACCAGTACATCCACCGGATCACCGTCCTTGGAGAGGGTGCGGGGTACATAGCCATAATTGCAGGGGTAATACATGGCGGTGGACATGAAACGGTCGACGTACATGGCACCGGTATTCTTATCCAGCTCGTACTTGACCGGGTCGGAATGGGCCGGAATTTCAATGACGACATTGATCTCATTGGGCACATTGGCGCCGGGTCCGACTCTGTCGAGATTCATGGGGCTCTCCTAAAGGATTGAAAAGATTTTCATGATAAAGGAAAAAGGCCGGGAATCCCGGCCTCTTTGTCGGGGAAAGGCAATTGTATTAGTCTTGCATGGCGACAAAAGTGGCTGCTGAGACATCAGCAAGATCCGGGGGCAACAGGTAATTCCGGTGCGGATTGCTGGTTTCAACGGGTTGTAGGGCCAGCATGAGCAGGATGGATTCCTCTGTCCAGAAAGAGGGGGCCGTTTCAGCGGTTGGGGCCTTGAGATATTCCCCGGTAGCCATGTCGTAAACCCTGTTCATTGTGCACCTCCAACGCCGTTTGCAAGTCCCTTGGAAGGAGTCCTTATGCCTCTATATCGGCTTGCAGTAGGGGATCTTGAAAAGGGTCGGTTAAGAATAATCAGTGACCGGGCTACTATCCTGGTTCAAACTCTGGCTTTGGTTGATGCCGCCGATCCGTGAAAGGCGGCGGTTTGCTCGTGAAGGGTCTATGGAATTTAATGGCACCTTTTTCAGCCCGCTGGCTTGGTGGTGGGCAACCGCTTTCATCAGCGGCCTGCTGCTGTTTGCGCTATGGAGAGCGCCATGGGGGCGACTGATAGAAGGAGAACGGTATCGGGGGTATTTCGCTGCGATTACCCTCATGATGCTGCTCTGGTTGATGCGTACCCAGGTTATCGATGGTCTTCAGTTTCATCTGCTGGGGGTAACCACGCTGACTCTGATGTTTGGATGGGCGCTGGGTTTTCTGGGCGCAGCAGCAGCATTGGTCGGTGTGACCGTGGGTGGCTGGGCGACCTGGGAGGCCTTGCCTTTCAATCTGATGACGCTGGCCTTGACGCCGGTCTCTGTTACCTTCCTCTCCTTGGTGTTGGTACGGCATTTTCTGCCCAAGCATTACATCGTCTTTATCTTTGGCAACGCTTTTGTCACTGGCGGGCTGACTGGTGCCTTTTGCGGCTATATGTCGGCCATGATTCTGGTCTTGAATGATGCTCATACCATGGCTACTCTGCGAGATAACATCATGCCCTTCTTCCCCATCATGTTCTTTCCCGAGGGAATCTTCAATGGCTGGATGACCACCCTGGTGGTGGTGTTTCGGCCCCAGTGGATGTACTCCTTTCGGGATGAGGAGTATTTGGTCAATAAGTGAGTCAGGGGTTCAGCTCAATCCCCAATTCCCCCCATAGCTGATCCACCCGCGCTACCACCTGAGGGTCGCGCACAATAGGCTGTCCCCACTCGCGCTGGGTCTCTCCCGGCCACTTGTTGGTGGCATCAAAGCCGATCTTGCCTCCCAAGCCGGAGATGGGTGAGGCGAAATCCAGGTAGTCGATAGGGGTCTGATCGACCAGGGTGGTATCGCGCACCGGATCCATGCGGGTGGTCATGGCCCAGATCACATCCTGCCAGTTGCGGATATTGATGTCGTCGTCCACCAGAATCACGAATTTGGTGTACATGAACTGGCGCAGGAAGGACCAGACGCCGAACATGAGGCGCTTGGCGTGGCCCGGATACTGCTTTTTCATGGAAACAATGGCCAGACGATAGGAGCAGCCTTCGGGGGGCAGATAGAAATCGGAGATCTCTGGATACTGCTTTTGCAGAATGGGTACGAAGACCTCATTCAGCGCTACACCAAGGATGGCGGGTTCGTCCGGTGGTCGGCCCGTATAGGTGGAGTGGTAGATGGGGTTGCGGCGGCTGGTTATACGGTCGATGGTGAGTACCGGGAAACGATCTACTTCGTTGTAATAGCCGGTGTGATCGCCATAAGGTCCTTCATCGGCCATATCGTCAGGGCAAAGATGGCCCTCCAGTACAATTTCGGCAGAGGCGGGCACCTGCAACCCAGAGCCCAGCGCCTGGGTGACCTGGGTGCGGCTGCCACGCAGCAAGCCGGCAAAGGCGTATTCCGACAGGCTATCGGGCACCGGCGTGACCGCACCCAGGAGAGTGGCCGGGTCAGCACCCAGGGCAACAGCGATGGGAAAAGGCTTACCGGGATGGGCCTGCTGCCAGTCACGATAGTCCAGAGCACCGCCGCGATGGGCCAGCCAGCGCATGATGACCCGGTTGCGCCCCAGCACCTGCATCCGATAGATGGCCAGGTTTTGCCGGGGTTTGTTTGGTCCCCGGGTAATCACCAATCCCCAGGTGATGAGCGGTGCCACATCGCCGGGCCAGCAGGTTTGTATGGGCAGTCGCCCCAGATCCACCTCTTCGCCCTCGAAAACCAGTTCCTGACAAGGAGCGCCCTTGATAGCCTTGGGCGCCATGTCGAGCACTTTTTTGAAAATGGGGAGTTTGTGGACGGCTTCTTTGATGCCCCGGGGCGGTTCGGGTTCTTTGAGTTGTGCCAGCAGTTCTCCCACCTCTCGCAAGGCTGAGACTGAGTCCTTGCCCATGCCGAGGGCCACCCGGCGTGGGGTGCCGAAAAGGTTGCCGAGTAGTGGCAGCTCAGAGCCTTTGACCGATTCGAACAGCAGAGCGGGGCCATTGCCGCGCAAGGTGCGATCGCAAATCTCGGTGATTTCCAGGTGGGGGTCGACTTCCTGTTTGATCCGCTTCAGTTCACCCAGCTGTTCAAGCTGGCGGAGAAAATCACGCAGGTCATCATACTTCATAGACGGGCGCTGATGCCTTTGCGAGTACGGTAGTCGAACAGGGCAAAGCCGCCAATAATCCCGGTGATGAGGGTCAGCAGGAAGACCAGGTAGATCCAGATTGGCATGCCCTGCTGGCTCTCTTCAGTCGGCGCTTCTGGTTCTACAGGGGTGTCTGTGGCTGCAGGAGCAGAGGTGGGCAGAGGTGTGGGGTTGCCATAGACCAGAGCGGGTACTTCGCCACTGGGTTTGAGGCCGAGAAGGTTGACAGCCTCCTGCATAATATCACGAAGGCGCTCGTTTTCCGTAAAAACGCTGTCTTTGTCGCCCTTGCTGCGCTTGGCTAGGCGCATTTGGCATTGCAGTTGTTTGATCTCCATGTTTTCCAGATCATGTTCGCATCTTGGGTCGGCCTTGCCTGATTCAGTGGGAACTTGATTGGGTTTTGCCTTGAGCTGACTTTCCAGTTCGGCGATGCGCTTATTGGCCTTGGTTAGCGCTTGATTGGTTTCAGAGGCTGAAGTCGGTTTGCTGCTGAGCTCTTTTTGCACTTTGATCAGCTCTTGGCGTACCTGATCCAGCTCGCCTTTGAGGCTTTCATTTTCCTTGTTGGCATCGCTCAGCATAAGGGCAGCGGGTTTTTCGTCGATGATGTAGCGACGCTCCACCCAGCCTTCGGTGCCATCATGGAGCTGGACCTTAATGTAGCCTGTTTGGCGTTCCAAAATTTTGAGCTGGGCGCCGCTGGTAAGGATTTTGAAATATTTGGTTTTATTGGAGGGCTCAGGGTAGAGACCTACCAGTAATTTGTCCGTGATATAGGCAGCAGAGCCCGCTTGGGTAATCAAGAGGAGGAGCAGGGCAGCAATCCGGCGGCAGGCGATCTTCATGTTCGCCATGCTACCACTATTGCGGTTAATGTAAAGAACTAGGAAGGGCGCCCAAGTTCAAGGAATAATTAGTCTTGAACGCAGGTTATTCCTGAGTGATGAAGCAGGGCATCGATACTGGGTTTCCGGCCCCGGAAGGTGGTGAAGAGTGCCATGGCATCTTCCGAACCGCCTTTTTCCAGGATGCACTGCAAAAAACGCTGTCCACAGTCTGGGTTGAGGATGCCCTCTTCCTCAAATCGGGCGTAGGCATCTGAGGAGAGAACCTCGGCCCATTTGTAGCTGTAATAACCCGCTGCATAGCCACCGGCAAAGATGTGAGAGAAACCGTGGGGGAAACGGTTCCAGGCTGGCGGATGTACCACGGCAACCTCTGCCCGCACTTCTGCCAATACTTCGTAGATGTGCCCTCCGCGGTCTGGGTCGTAGTTCCGGTGTAGACGAAAATCGAACAGAGAAAATTCCAACTGTCGCAGCATTTGCATGGCAGATTGGAAGTTTTTCGCCGCCAACATGCGCTGAAAAAGCGCTTTGGGCAGTGGTTCGCCGGTCTGGTGATGGGCGGCGATGAGGTCAAGCACCTCGCGTTCCCAACAGAAGTTCTCCATGAACTGACTGGGGAGTTCCACGGCATCCCAGGCTACACCGCTGATCCCGGATGCCGCCGGGTAGTCGATGCGGGTGAGCATGTGGTGCAGACCGTGACCGAATTCGTGGAAAAGGGTTTGCACCTCGTCATGGGTCAGCAGGGCGGGCTGATCACCGATAGGCGGGGTGAAGTTACAGACCAGATAGGCTACCGGCAGTTGTTGGATCTTGGGGCTGAAGAAACGGCCACGGCACTCGTCCATCCAGGCGCCACCGCGTTTGTGCTGACGGGTGTAGGGATCGAGATAAAAGGCTGCCCGTGGCTGGCCATCGGGGTCGAGCACTTCGTAAAAGGTGACGTCCGGGTGCCAGGTATCGATGCCGCTTTTCGCCTGGATGCGGATGTCGAACAGGGATTCGGCCAGATGAAACAGCCCGCCGATAACGCGGTTTGCCGGGAAATAGGGGCGCAGCTCCTCTTGGCTCAACTGGTAGCGTTGTTGGCGCAGTTTCTCGCTGTAATAGTTGAGGTCCCAGGCCTCCAGCTGCTCCTGGCCGTAGACAGTGCGGGCGAAGTCGCGCAGTTCCGCCAACTCCTGGTGGGCCTGGGGCAGGGAGCGATGGGCGAGATCCATCAGGAAGTCGATGACGGTCTCGGTGGAGGGGGCTGCTTTGGTCGCCAGAGAGCGTTCGGCATAGTTGTCGAAGCCCAATAATTGGGCCGATTCGTGACGCAGGGCCAGGATGCGCTCCATGGTGTCACTGTTGTCCCACTGGCCTGCGTGGGGTCCTTGATCTGAGGCACGGGTGACGAAGGCCTCATACATCTCCCGGCGCAGAAGTCGGTCATCGGCATAGGTCATGACCGCAAAAAAATTGGGGTAGTCGAGGGTCAAAAGCCAGCCTTCCAGTTCCCGTTCCTGGGCCATTTGTTGTGCCATCTCTAGCGCGGAATCGGGTAGCCCGGCCAAGGGTTCTGGGCTGTCGAATCGCTTTTGCCAGGCCTGGGTGGCATCCAGCAGGTTCTGGGCAAACTGACTGGTGAGCTGGGAGAGCTCCTGGCTGATAGCTTTGAAGCGGGCCTTTTGCTCGGGGGGCAGATCGACACCGGACAGATGGAAATCGCGCAGGGCATCGGCCAATACCTTGCGCTGGATGGGGTTGAGATCGCTGTCCTTGTCGGCCAGGGCCTTGAAGGCCTGATAAAGGCGCTCGTTCTGGCCGATTTCGGTATGGAACTCCGCCAGTTTGGGCAGGCAGGCGTTGTAGGCATCACGCAAGGCCGGGTTGTCTTTGACGGCGTTGAGATGGCTCACCGGTGACCAAGCGTTGCCCAGGCGGTTTTCCAGGCGATCCAGGGGTTCAATCAGGTTTTCCCAACTCAGGGCTGCAGTTTGCTCCAGCAGTTGTTCGATCCCTTGGCGCTGCTCGGAGATATGGCTCTCTATGGCTGGCTCCACCTGTTCGGGCTGAATCCGGGAAAAGGGGGGTAGTTTGGCATCTTCGAGCAGGGGATTGGTGCTGGTCATGGTGTGGCAGATTCCTGTAGATCGGCTGTTGTAATGAGACCTGGGCCGATAAGTGTAATATATTCAAGCTTACATCTCGTTTTTCCCTATGAATGCCAAGGTCTGATTTTCCATGTTGCTGATGATCGATAATTACGATTCTTTCACCTTTAATCTGGTGCAATACCTGGGCGAGTTGGGGGTTGAAGTTGTTGTCCGCCGCAATGATGAGATCGATGTGGCGGGTATTCGTGCTTTGGCGCCAGATCAGTTGATGATCTCGCCGGGACCCTGTGCGCCGGATCAGGCGGGCATCTCCATGACGGCCATTCAGACTTTTGCCGGAGAGATTCCTATCCTGGGTGTCTGTTTGGGGCATCAGTCCATCGGGCAGGTGTTTGGTGGCCGGGTGGTCCATGCCCGTCAGGTGATGCATGGCAAAACTTCTCCTATTTATCATACGGATATGGGCGTATTTCAGGGGTTGAAGAATCCCTTTGAGGCAACTCGCTACCATTCTCTGGTCGTTGATCGGGATAGCCTGCCCGATTGTCTGGAGATTACGGCCTGGACAGAATCCAACGGCGAAATGGATGAGATCATGGGCCTGCGCCATCGGGCGTTGCCGGTGCAGGGAGTGCAGTTTCATCCAGAATCCATCTTGACCCGTCAAGGCCATGATCTGCTTAAGAACTTTGTCGAGGGCTGCTGATTATGGAGATGAAAGAGGCCATAGACCGGGTGGTGCGGCGTGAGAATCTGAACGAGGCCGAGATGGGCGAGGTGATGCGCCTGGTCATGACTGGCGGGGCGACTTCGGCCCAGATTGGCGGTTTTTTGATCGGTCTGCGTATGAAAGGCGAAACGGTGGATGAGATCAGCTCCGCCGCCCGTGTCATGCGCGAACTGGCCAGTCCGGTCACTCTTTCTCCTGAATATTTGGTGGATACCTGCGGCACTGGGGGAGATGCTTCAGGACTGTTCAATGTCTCTACCGCCAATGCCTTTGTCTGTGCGGCAGGGGGTGCTCGGGTGGCCAAGCATGGCAATCGCTCCATCTCCTCCAAATCCGGTAGTGCTGATGTGCTCGAAGCCGCCGGGGTGCGTTTGGATCTGACACCAGAACAGGTGGCTATCTGTGTGGAGAAAATTGGCGTGGGCTTCATGTTTGCCCCGGCCCATCACGGTGCCATGAAGCATGCCATTGGCCCACGCAAAGAGATGGGCGTGCGTACCCTGTTCAACCTTTTAGGGCCACTGACCAATCCGGCCGGGGTGCCGAATCAGGTATTGGGCGTCTTTTCTGCAGACTGGCTAGAACCGATAGCTGAGGCTTTGGCACGGCTGGGTTCCCGTCATGTGCTGGTGGTGCATAGCCAGGATGGCATGGATGAGATCAGCATCGGGGCGCCAACGGAGGTGGCTGAGATGCAGAATGGCCAGGTGCGGCGTTACCGTATTTGTCCCGAAGATTTTGGTATGACGACATCGGATGTCACTCCTTTGCGGGTAGACAATGCCGAAGCGAGTCTGCATTTGATCCATTCGGCGCTGGAGAATCAGCCCGGCCCGGCGCGCGATATCGTTTGCCTGAATGCAGGCGCTGCGCTTTATGCTGCAGGTGTGACGGAGAGCCTGGCGGCTGGTGTTTTCAGGGCCGACGAGATCATTGCCAGCGGCGCTGCCCGCCATAAGCTGGATGAGTTGGCAGCTTTGACCCAATCTTTTTTCTCTTAAATTATCTTGAGTTGAATCTATGAATCCATCGACACCCATTGCCTTTATTGGTGGCGGCAATATGACCATCAGCCTTATTGGAGGTCTCCTGGCCAACGGTCACGAAGCGAATGCCATTTGGGTAGGCGAGCCAGATGCGGCCAAGGGCCAGGCGTTGGTCGAACGCTTTCAGATTCGTCATGTGACGGAAAATGCGACTGCCGTTGCTGAGGCTGAGGCTGTGGTGTTGGCGGTTAAGCCTCAGGTGCTTGAGTGTGTCTCTCGGGGAATAGCACCAGCGATACAGGCCCATAAACCGCTGGTGATCTCTATTGCTGCCGGGGTGCGGGAGGCGCAGATCGATCAGTGGCTGGGTGGTGGCGTGGCGCTGGTAAGAACCATGCCCAACACGCCAGCTTTGGTTCAGTCTGGTGCCACGGCGCTGCATGCAAATGCTGGTGTCTCTCAGGCTCAGGCCGATTTGGCGGAGTCCATTCTGCGGGCGGTGGGCATTATCCAGTGGGTGGCCGAGGAGTTTCTATTGGATACGGTGACGGCCCTTTCCGGTAGTGGCCCGGCCTACTTTTTTTTGGTGATGGAAATTCTGGAGCAGCGGGCGGTAGAGTTGGGTTTGCCCGAGGAGACGGCCCGGCTGCTGACGCTGCAAACCGCTCTGGGCGCGGCTCGTATGGCCTTGGAGAGCAGCGAGCCGGTGAGTCTGTTGCGCCAACAGGTCACCTCCCCAGGTGGTACGACTGAGCGAGCTATTGGCTGTCTGGAGGCGGGTGGACTGCGTGATCTCCTGGCGGAGGCAGTGAGCCAAGCGCAACAGCGATCGATTGAATTGTCCGAAACGCTTGAAGGGGGCGACTGATGGGCACGGAATACTACATCAATCCCCTGATCTTTTTGGTTCGAACTCTGTTCGGACTCTATATCCTGGTGGTGATGTTGCGCCTATTGTTTCAGATGGTGCGGGCCAGTTTTCATAATCCTTTGTCGCAATTGATCGTCAAGGTGACTCATCCCCTGTTGCGACCGTTGCGCCGGGTGATTCCTCCCGTCGGCAAGCTGGACACCGCCTCTTTGGTATTGGCTTGGCTGCTGCAAAGTCTGGAGCTGGCCCTGGTGCTTTTTATTCTGGTTGGCGGTTTCTCACCCCTGGTCTTTGTGTGGGCGATTCCGGCCTTGGTGGAGCTGACACTGTTTATTTTTCTGTTCGCCATTTTCATCCAGGCCCTACTGAGCTGGGTCAATCCCGATCCCTACCATCCCATGTCCCAGTTGCTGAACCAGGTCACCGCACCAGTGCTCAATCCCATTCGCCGCTGGTTGCCAATGTCGGGTGGCATGGATTTTTCGCCCATGGTGGCAGGAATTGGCCTTTACCTACTCTATATGCTGCTGATGCCGCCGCTTAGGTTATTAACAAACATGCCGAAAATCTTGTAAATATGCCATGTTTGCTACAATGGGATGATAAGGACTTGCGACTTTGGGTTCGCGTGCAGACCCGTGCCTCCAAAGATGAGATTCTTGGGCCTCAAGGTGAGGCCATTCGTGTCCGAATTCGGGCAGCGCCGGTGGATGGAAAGGCCAATCGCCACCTGCAAAAGATGATGGCCAAGGCTTTTGCTGTACCGCAGAGTCAGGTGTTGATTGAACAGGGCGTATCGTCGCCCAGCAAACGCATCCGTATCTGTTCGCCAAGGCGATTGCCCGAGCCCTTGCGGCCTTTGCTAGAGGAATTACGGGATGTCTAGCCAGTTATTGGAGGAAAGGCTTGATGATTTCAATGGCTGGTGCGAAGACCTGCGCAAGCTGTTGGTGGATTACTATGCCTGGCTGAAGAAGCAGGATCTGTTGTCGCCCCATGCGGAAGAGAAGCTCCGCTCTGCTGTGCTGGCGCTCAACACCAATGATCTGACCATTGTCGTCATTGCTGAGTCCTCGCGTGGCAAGACCCACCTGATCAACGCCATCTTCTTTGCCGATTTCGGTTTTGAATTGTTGCCCTCTTCTGCGGGGCGAACCACCATGTGCCCTGTAGAGATCTTCTACGATCATGAGAGTGATGGCCCTTATCTCAAAGCGTTACCGCTGGAGACCCTGGACAGCTCCAATACCCTCTCCAGTTTTAAGCAGGATGAGAGCAAATGGCACCATTTTGCGCTCGACTTTGAGCAGCCAGAGGCCTTGCATGAGGTGCTGTCTGAGGTCTGCAAGACTCAGCGCATTCCTATAGCAAAGGCACGTGCCTACGGTTTTGATGTCCAGTTGGCAGAAGAGCACGGTGACGAGGATGTCGAGGTGCCCAAGTGGCGCCATGTCCAGATCAGCTTTTCCCATTCGCTGCTTTGGGGTGGGTTGCGGGTCATCGATACCCCTGGATTCAATACCGTGGGTAGCGAGCCTGAACTCATCTTCAACCTTTTGCCTTCAGCGCATGCTGTGCTCTTTTTGCTGGGGGCGGACGTTGGTGCCACCAGTAGCGATATGTCTGCCTGGAACGATTATGTCCGTGCCTACCAGGACCATGATCGCACCCGTGTGATTGTGGCTTTGAACAAGATCGATACCCTTTGGGGTGGCTTGCAGGATGAGGAAGAGATTTCTCTAACGATTGAGTCTCAGAAAAAATCGACTGCAAAGCTGCTGGACGTTCCATTGGAACACGTTTATGCCGTCTCAGCGCAAAAGGCTTTGGTGGCCAAGGTCAACAACGATGATGATTTGCTTAACCGCAGTGGCCTGTTGGAACTGGAGGCCTTTCTTTCTGAAGATTTGTTGGCCGTGAAAAGGGAAGTGCTGATGGAGTCTGTTGCCGGCGATTTCCAAGAGATGCTCAGTGACAGCATCGGTCTTTTTCAAACCAAGCGGGATGAGTTGCAAAAACAGCGGGAAGAGCTGGGGAGTCTCTCTTCTGAAAGCCAAGAGATGATTCTGCAAATGCTGGAGGAGACCAAACGGTTGAAGCAGGATCATCGTCGTCGTGTGACGACCTTTGTAGCAGGGCAAAAGGCGCTGAGTGATAAGTCAGATACCTTGGCCCGTGCCGTGGATCTCGGTGGGATAGAGCGGATGATTGACCGGGCTCAGGAGAAGATGCGCAACAGCTGGACCAGTGGCGGTGTGCGTAAGGATATGCTCCATCTGTTTGATCAGTTGAATACGCGTCTGGACCTGATTACCCAGTTGGTGGATGATTGTTTCAGGATGGTGCGCGTTATCTATCAGCGCTTTGAAACCGATCAGGATCTTCATATAGAACAGCCACGCTTCTTTTCCACCCAGAAATATCGGGATCGTTTGAATCAATTGAGTCAGGAGGCAGAATCTTTCCACAACAGTGGCTCCTTTGCCCTGTTATCGGGCAAAAATAACGTTATTTTCCGGCTCATTACAGAGCTGGTGAATCAGACTCGGTTGATTTTTGTGGATATTGCCAAGGAAGCCCAGGGCAAGTGGTTGTTGATGGCGCTGGAACCGGTCAAATATCGCATTCGCGATCATCGTGATTTGCTGAATCGGAAAAGCATGGATCTCAAACAGCTGGTTGAGTCACGCAGTACCATTGGAGAGCATCTGCAGGAGTTGGATAATGATATTGATGCCCTCGATCTGGATCTGCGTCGTCTGCGTCGTATCCAACAGGCATTGACGGAGCTGCTGCATTCAAAGCCAAAGCCGATGGAAAAGGGTGATAACGTGGTGCCTTTTGCCAAGCCGACTCAGGCTATATAGTTTGTTGTTATCAATGAGAAAATTTCCACACTTGCTATTTGGTTTGCTGTTGTCTTTAGTTTTGCCCGCTCAGGCAGAGAACAGCACTCAGGCCGGTGATTATGTGATTCATCATAATGCTCTGGTTACCACGTTTCTCTCACCCCAGATGACCAAGCTTTATGGCATCACCCGGAGTGGAAATCGCGGCATGATCAACATCAGTGTCGTCAGGGGCGAGCCGGGAAAGTTGGGTAAGCCGGTAGCGGCTGAGGTGGAAGCGGAGCTTAAGCGTTTGAATGGGCAGGAAGAGTCCATTGCTCTCAAAGAGATTCGAGAGGGTGGAGCCATCTATTACATCGGCATCTTCGGTGTGGTTCATGGGGAATTCGTGCGCTTTACTCTGGACGTGCGTCCGGAAGGCGCTGACCACTTTTATCCGGCCAGCTTTTCTCAGGAATTTTTTAACCAGTAAAAAACCGCCATTTGGCGGTTTTTTATGGCTCTATGCGCAAAGCAAAGGTCTATTTGATTTTGCTTTCCTTATAGATGACATGCTGGCGAATCTTGGGATCAAACTTCTTGATCTCCATCTTATTCGGCATGTTGCGCTTGTTTTTGGTTGTGGTGTAGAAGTGACCGGTTCCGGCACTGGATACCAGTTTGATCTTGTCTCGTGCAGATTTTGCCATGACTGTTCTCCTTAGACCTTCTCACCGCGGGCACGGATTTCGGTCAAAATGGTGTCGATACCTTTTTTATCGATAATGCGCAGGCCCTTGGCGGATACGCGCAGGCGTACCCAGCGGCTTTCGCTCTCTACCCAAAACCGATGGTAGTGCAGGTTGGGCAGGAAGCGCCGACGTGTTTTGTTATGGGCATGGGAAACATTGTTGCCAACCACTGGTCGTTTTCCCGTTACCTGGCATACTTGAGACATGATCTTGTCCTCGATACTGCTGCTTGCGTTTTTTTGAAAAGGGTTAGTGGCCAGCAGTGAAGCGAGTGCATCTGCTCTCGCGATTCGGTTTCTGGCCACGGAAAAGGCGCAATTTATACCAGATTGGCCGGGTGAAGGCAAAGGGTTTCTGTTTCTGGGTGGCGGGTAATCTTTAAATTTTAAAGTTGTCCGCGCTCTGCCAGGGAGACTACCTCTGAATCACCCACGATGAAATGATCCAGCAGCGGGATATCCATCAGCGCCAGGGCGTCCCGCAATCGTCGGGTGATCTGAAGATCGGCCTGACTGGGCTCGGAGACCCCGGAGGGGTGATTATGCGCGACGATCAGAGCTGCAGCATTCAGTGTTAATGCCTGACGTACGACCTCCCTGGGATGAACGGCAGAACCATCGATAGTGCCCTGGAACAGAATGAGATCACGAATGACACGATGGCGGCTGTCCAGAAAAAGGCCCAGAAAAACCTCGTTGGGCGATTCTCGGATACGGGCGCGAAGATATTGGCGTACGCTTTCCGGTGAATCGAAAATACTTCCACGGCTGAGATTTTCCTGCAGAAAACGTCGGCTCATTTCCAGGCAGGCCTGGAGCTGGGTAAATTTGGCAATCCCCAATCCATGACATTGGCAAAACTGCTTTTGATCAGCGGCTAAGAGGGCGCGCAATCCCCCAAAGTGATCCAGCAGTTCTCTGGCGAGATCGACGGCTGATTTTCCTGTGACCCCTGTGCGTAAAAAGATGGCCAATAGTTCGGCATCTGAGAGGGCTGATGCGCTCCGTTGCAACATCTTTTCCCTAGGACGTTCACTGGCTGGCCAGTCGCTGATTGCCATATTTCCTCCTTGAATACCGTCGAAGAGCATCGTTATTGGTAAATTTGGGCAGATCAGACATGATCAGCAAGCGATCATGCCCGTTTAAGGTTAAAGTAGCAGAATGGGAAGAAAAAAACGGGTCTTACTGGGGGTTTCAGCAAGTATTGCTGCCTATAAAGCAGCCGAGCTGACCCGTCTGTTGGTCTCTGCAGGCCATGACGTGCGTGTGGTGATGACGCCATCGGCTACGCATTTTGTGGCGCCTATGACCTTTCAGGCCTTGTCTGGTCACCCTGTGGCGCTAACCCTGTTGGATGGCGATCAGGAAGCTTCCATGGGTCATGTGGCTCTGGCCCGTTGGGCAGATCTGGTGGTGATTGCGCCTGCCAGTGCCAATCTCTTGGCTGATCTGGCCGTTGGGCGAAGCGATCGATTGTTGACAGCCCTGGCTCTGGTAACCACAGCCCCCCTATGGCTTGCCCCGGCAATGAACAGCAGCATGTGGGCACATCCCGCTACCCGGGCGAATTGTGTGCTATTGGCTGAGCGAGGAGCGCGTTTTTTAGACCCTGGCACAGGGGGATTGGCTTGTGGTGAGCGTGGCGAAGGGCGCCTGTTGGCACCAGAACACATTATGCAGCGGCTTTTTGCCGAATCCGTTGGGCTGTTATCGGGCGTACGTGTATTACTCACCGCCGGCCCGACTCGAGAAGCGATTGATGCGGTACGCTATATCACTAATCGCAGCTCGGGAAAAATGGGGTATGCCCTGGCGAGAGCGATGGTTGCTGCCGGGGCGGAGGTTTGCCTGGTCAGTGGGCCGGTGAGTCTGCCACTGCCGGATTCAGTGGATCGCCTGCTGGTGGAGAGTGCTGGAGAGATGCACCAAGCCGTGATGATTCAGCTGGAGGTCTGGGCGCCACAAATCTTTGTGGCTTGCGCGGCGGTCAGTGATTATCGAATGGAAATCCCTATCGAGGGGAAGTTGGAAAAGAATCAGGAAAACCTGGATTTGCACCTGATTCGCAATGTGGACATTCTCACGGAAGTGGCGGCATTACCTCCTGGGAAACGCCCCTATTGTGTGGGTTTCGCCGCCGAGGCCAAAGAGGTCAATGAGCGTGGAGAGGCAAAGCGAAGGCGCAAAGGGGCTGATCTGATGGCAATCAATCGGGTAGGAGACATTCAGGGAGGATTTGATAGTGAAGAGAATGCGCTGCGTCTGTCCTGGGATCATGGTCATTGTGATTTACCTATGATGCCCAAGGCCGATCTGGCGGAGCAGATGACGCAAGTCATTGCAGAACGATACATAGAAACCGTCGCTGCAGACCAGGATTCATGAGTCCCTTTGTGGGCTTTATTGACAGATCCTTGCTAAGAGCCTCGGTGTTATCTAGCTTTGTTGCTGGTGGGTGAACGAAGGGGGACGATGATGAAGAAAGCCAGGCAATCCGGGGGTACAGCTTCCAAAAACGGTGAAGATGCTTCTGCGGAAAAGCGCCAGCCAGTCGAGTTGGGGCGCCCTATCGGCCAGTATTTGTTGTGGCTTTTTATGGTCATTTCGGGTTTGGCGGCAATGATCTGGGTGGTGGATGCGCAACTGTCGAGCTACCGCTTAAATGTCAGCAGAACCGCCATGTCCAATACCTTGTCCCGGGCCGTGGCCGGTCGCGTTTCCGAGCAGTTGAGGATGCGGCAACATGATTTGTCAGCATTGGCTCGTGACCCTAAATTGGTGAAATTGGCTGGAGAAAAGGATTCCACAGCTTTGGATGCCTATGTGCAAAAGATCACAGGCTCTGTGGCTAACGATTGGATATGGCGGGCACGCGTTTTACCACCCAATTGGGATACGCCAAATCCAAATGCCCATCCCCCATTTGGATACGTGGCATTGGAGGAGATTCGGTCGGTGGCGAGTTCAGGCCAGACAAGTGATTTTGAACTGGTCAAAGCGCCTGATGACAGCATGACCCATGTATCAGTGGCCTTGCCGGTCAAGACCACAGGCGGTCAATTGGTGGCTGTGATGCAGGTGGCTTTAAAGCCGGACTGGTTGTTAAATCCTCTGCGCCAGGTGCCGGAGACAACTGCTGTTGGTCTGTTGCAGCGGGCTCAGGGAAAGCTTGTCCAGATGTCGGCCAACGTCTCTGATGTCGATTTTACCGACCAAGAGGAGTCGACTGTTTCAGTGACAGGTTCGACTTGGTTGATCGCCAGTCGAAATCGGGCCGATGGCCCTGCTTGGCTGGGCCTGGTCCATTGGGGGTTGCTGGGACTGCTGTTGGTGTTGTCTTTTGGTGCAGTTTGGATAGTGCAGCGTCGGTTGCACCATGATATCGAACAGGATCAGGATGATCTCGTGCAGAACATTCGGGCGATTCGCGAAGGTCAAAAACCGCTGTTGGGTCAGGCCCGGATTCGTGAGTTTCACCAGATCAGCAAGCTGATCCAGGGGTTAAAGGCGCAACCCCCAGAGCCTAAACCAAAACCTGAGGCGCGCCGCCCAATGCCATCCATGCCTGCCGAGGCGGTTAGTTTTCCTGGCTCTCCGGAGCAACCGAAGGCGACTGCAGTGTCGGCTCCTGCAGAGCCGGAGCATTCGATTGAGCTGGTAGACGATAAGCCAAAGGTGTCAAAGCTCAGTCAGGAGATTTTTCATCCGGATGGGATTTTTGGCCAAGAGAGTGAAGGGCTTGATGAGACAGCTTACTACTACTTGGGACGTGCTTTTGGCAGTGAAATGATGCAGCAGGGAGAGACCAGCGTTGTGGTTGGCTGGGATGCCCGTCCCAGCAGCGAGACCTTTTCCGAAGCGCTGATCAAGGGGCTGACCTCTGCAGGCATTACGGTCTCTGATCTGGGTAAAGTGCCGACCCCAGTGCTCTATTATTTCAGTCAGACGCAGGGTCCATCCAATGCGGCGATGGTTACGGGGAGCCATTTGTCGGTAGAGCATAATGGTCTCAAACTACAGTTGGCTGGTGAACCTCTTCATGGCAAGCGTCTACTGCGGTTGCTGCAGCGCATTCAGCGGCAGGAGTTCGTGAGTGGGCAGGGCTCGCGCCAGCAACACTTCCCGGTGAGTGCCTATCAGCAACAGGCTACGATTGAAATCAATTTACATCGTTCACTCCGGCTGGTGGTGGATTGTGGCCATGGGGTAACGGGGTTGGTGGCACCAGAGCTGTTCCGCTCACTGGGTTGTGATCTGCTGGAGCTGCGGACAGATATTGATGAGTCGGCAGAGCCCTGTTCTCTAGACCCCGGTCGGCACGGGCAGCTGCATGAGTTATCAGCGATGGTCCAGGCGGGCCAGGCAGATCTGGGTCTGGCTTTCGATGCCGATGGGGTGCGGTTGGGCGTGGTGGATAGTCGGGGACGGCAGGTGGCCCCTGACCAGTGTCTGATGTTACTGGCACGCGATATCCTGAGCCGCAATCCCGGTGTCGATATCCTCTTTGATGAGGTCAAAAGCTCGACTTTGGTGCCAGTGATCCTGGAGCAGGGGGGATTGCCGGTAAAATGGAAGGCCGAACAAGGGCCGATGCGATCCAAAATGATGGAAAATCAGGCCCTGCTCGGTGGCGAGACCGATGGCCGTTATTACATTGCGGAACACTGGTTTGGGTTTGATGATGCCATCTATGCTGCTGTCCGTTTGTTGGAATTGGTCAGCCTGGACAGCCAATCCAGTGCAGAGATGTTTGATGGACTGTCCTGAGATCCCAACAAGTAGGGGCCTCAAATCCTGATGTAACGAAATGAGTTGAGTTGACTTCCATGAGTTTGACCCCTAATGCCGCCCATGAGGTGGCCCATGTATTAACCGAAGCTTTGCCCTACATCCGTCGCTTTCAGGGAAAGACCATGGTGATTAAATATGGCGGCAATGCCATGGTCGACGATGATCTGAAGAATGGTTTTGCCCGTGATGTCGTACTGATGAAGCTGGTGGGCATCAATCCGGTCGTCGTGCATGGTGGAGGTCCTCAGATCGGTCAATTACTGGAGCGTCTGGGAAAAGACAGTCACTTTGTGCAGGGGATGCGGGTGACGGACAGTGAGACCATGGATGTGGTGGAGATGGTATTGGGGGGCTTGGTGAATAAGGAAATCGTGAATCTGCTGAATCGCCATGGCGCTTCCGCAGTCGGCCTGACCGGCAAGGATGGCGATCTGATCCGTGCTCGTAAGATGGTGCTGACTCGTGACAGCCAGGAGGTCCAGGCATCCGAGATTGTGGATATCGGCCATGTCGGGGAGGTAGAGAGTATCGATTCCTCAGTGGTGGATATGCTGGTCAGTGGGGACTTTATTCCGGTGATCGCCCCCATTGGCATGGGTGAGGATGGCTATTCCTACAACATCAATGCCGATCTGGTTGCCGGAAAGATGGCCGAGGTGCTGGGGGCGGAAAAGCTGATTCTGTTGACCAACACCCCAGGGTTGCTGGACAAGGCGGGCAATCTGCTGACCGGGCTGGATACCCAGCGGGTGGATGGCCTGATCGCGGACGGTACGATCAGTGGCGGTATGTTGCCCAAGATTGGCTGTGCCATGAGTGCCGTGCAGGGTGGTGTCAATACCGCCCACATCATCGATGGCCGGGTTCCCCATGCAGTGCTGTTGGAGCTGTTCACCGACGAGGGGGTGGGTACCCTCATCCGGCGGCGCAATGAGCGCGTGTAGGGCTTGCCTATTGCGCCTTCTTGGTTGTGGCTGCTGTCTGATTGGTTGAGTCCTCCTGGTGTAGTGCTGAGAACCCTTTGCGGATAGCTTCAACGTGGGGGCTGTTACAGAGTTCTTTGCCGACGGGGCTTTCCTTGCATTGAACGTCGATGAAAAACTCTTCCACGCCCTCTTTCTCTTCTTTCTTGATTCGGGATACCGTGATGCTGATGTCGTTTTCCGCCATGGCTGATCTGGTCATGATGATGTTGTCCCCAAGCAGCTGCATGCGTGTGGTGGCATGCTTTCGGGCATAGGCCTCAGCTTTCTCCCAAAGCTTATCGCACTCCTGGCTGCAGGTAATCAGGGTGTCCAGCATGGCACTGCGTTTGCGTTCAGGCACGATGGAAGCCTTTTCTGAAGAGAGTTTTTTCAAAGAACGGAAGCGGGAAAGATCTTTGGCGTAGTCTTCCCGGATATCCTGTTTGTGAAGTTCCTGGCGGATCAATTGCTGATAGTTGCGACGGATGTCTTGGCGCAGACTGTCCAACTGCTTCTGCAGATTTGCCGGGATTGGGTTACCGGCCAGCTCCAGTTGCGCAGCATGAGCCTGTTTTTCACCCAGCCTGGCTTTTAGGCGACGGATATTGCTGCGTAAAATCACGATTTTGGCGTCCAGGGAAGAGAGTTTGCCGTTCCGGGCCATGATGATGTCATCTTCATTGCGGAAGGTGCGCAACAAGACCCGGTCTTGCTCCCGCTGTTTCTCTACCAGGCGTTGTTGTTCTTGGCGATGGCGCTCCAGCTCGGCCTCTCGGGCGCGCTCTTCCGGGGTTAAGGCGGCAGCGCGCTCTTTGATGGTATAGCCACGGCTGTCCAACTCTTGCTGCTTATTCTTGGCTGCAGAAGGAGGGATTTTGTCCGAGAAATGAACCTTGCCATTCTCATCCACCCAGCGAAAAAGCTTGGCCTGGGTAGGCGCTGACAAGGCAATTGAGAGAGAGAGCAGTAAGAGGGTAGAAGCTTTCATGGCGTTATTCCATCTGGGCCGGGAGTGAATACATAGAATGCAGAGTGTACAGCATGTGCCGTCTGGACTCAGGTCCCCTTGGGCTTTTTGGGCGAATAGAAACCACCGGGGAAAGGGGCGACATTGTTGCTGCCATCAAAATCCAGAATCTTGCTGGTCCCTTTTTTCGTTACCTCATCGACACGGATGACGGCATGCATGGGTACCATGGTGCGGCTAACCCCTTGAAACTCATCCTTGAGACGCTCTTCCGAGGGGTCCAGTACCAGGGATTGGTTGCGGTCGAAAAGTAAATCTTCAATCACCACAAAGCCATACATTTCGCTCTGATAGACTGCCTCAGCATAGAGTTCGTAGATTTTGCCCTGATTGACAAAGCGAATGCGGTAGATCCTGTTCATAGTCGCCTAAAGTGAAAATGGCCCATTGTACTCCCTGGCGGTATCATGTGGGTCCAAACTCGGACAGAGGTTGCATGATGTCACTGAAGCTGACCGAAGCCCTGGCTGTGGGGGACTCCATCCCCCTGTCTCAGGCACTAGACGCTCTCCCCTACAACGAAGACGGACTGCTCCCTGCCATCGCGCAGCAGCACGATAGCGGTGAGGTGTTGATGCTGGCCTGGATGAATCGGGCAGCCATTGAAGAGACCCTTGAGACCGGACGTGTCTGCTATTGGTCCCGCTCTCGCCAATCCTTTTGGCGTAAAGGGGAGTCTTCCGGACAGATCCAGCGCCTCTTGGCCATGCGCCTGGATTGTGATGGCGATACCCTATTATTAACTGTGGATCAGACAGGCCCTGCTTGCCATACAGGTCGGCGCAGCTGTTTTTACAATCAGGTGGAGGGAGATCGTCTGGTGGTGGAAACGGCTCCCCTGATTGATCCTGAGGCGCTTTATGGCAAATCCTGAGTCCGGTCTCCGGATTGATCCCATTCCGGCCTTTAGTGATAACTACATCTGGCTGATCCAGCAGTATGGGGCGGCTTGCCTGGTGGATCCCGGGGATGCTGTCCCGGCTCTCTCCTGTCTGCAACAGGCCGGTTTGCGCCTGACTGCCATCCTTCTCACCCACAAACATGGGGATCATACGGGGGGGGTGCTGGAGCTGGTCGAACGCTATCCTGGGGTAACGGTCTATGGGCCTTCTGAAGAGCGTGCCGAGGGTGTGGATCATCCCCTCCAGGATTGTGACGAGATCAATCTGCCGGGTATCGATCTGAGCTTACAGGTGCTAGCAGTCCCTGGCCATACGTCCGGGCATCTGGCCTACTATGCTCCTGGTATCCTCTTTTGTGGCGATGCCCTCTTTTCTGTGGGCAGTGGCAGGCTCTTTGGGGGTACTCATGAGCAGATGCACCACTCTCTCCAGTTGCTGGCCCGATTGCCAGTCGAGACCCGCTGCTATTGTGCCCACGAATACACCCTCGACAATATCGGCTTTGCCAAGTGGGTCGAGCCAAACAATGCCGCCCTGCTCCAATACGAGGCAGAGTGCCAGACAAAGCGTGAGCAGGGGTTGCCGACGGTTCCTTCCCTGTTAAGCCAGGAGCTGGCCTGCAACCCTTTTCTGCGCACCGAGAAATTTGATGTGGTCACGGCTGCCGAGCGGTATGCGGGACGGACACTGTCCCACTCCTGGGAGGTGTTTCGGGCGCTGCGGCAGTGGAAGGATAAGGAGTACGATTGATGACCAAGATCCTGATCAAAGGAGCCACCCTGGTCAATGAGGGCCGGGTTTTTGAGTCGGATCTGTTGATCGGGGCGGGTCGTATCCGGCGTATCGATACCGACATCAGCGCCGAAGGTGCCCAGGTCATGGATGCTGCTGGTCTGCTGCTGCTGCCGGGCATGATTGTGGCGGCGGCGGGCGTGATCGCCGGGACTTGGGACGCGATCAACGCATGGCGTGAAGGCGACACGGC
>JBNKLG010000016.1:0-22708 GCA_050292235.1 Sedimenticolaceae bacterium
GCATCATGAGGCAGCCTTCGGCGATCAGCGGCGCGGTGGCAAAGCCGATCTCATCGGCCCCCAGCAGGGCAGCGATGACAACATCGCGACCGGTGCGCATACCACCATCGGCCTGTACCGCAATCCGGGTACGCAGCTTGTTCAGCACCAGGGTCTGGTGGGTCTCGGCCAGACCGATCTCCCAGGGCGAACCGGCGTGTTTGATCGAGGTCAGGGGCGAGGCGCCGGTGCCGCCGTCAAAGCCGGAGATGGTGACGTGGTCGGCATGGGCCTTGGAGACCCCGGCGGCGACGGTGCCGACGCCGACCTCGGAGACCAGCTTGACCGAGATCCGCGCCTTGGGGTTGGTGTTCTTGAGGTCGTGGATCAGCTGGGCCAGATCCTCAATCGAATAGATGTCATGGTGCGGCGGCGGCGAGATCAGGCCGACCCCTGGGGTCGAATGACGCACCGAGGCGATCTGCTGATTGACCTTGTGGCCGGGTAGCTGGCCGCCCTCGCCGGGCTTGGCACCCTGGGCCATCTTGATCTGGATGTCGTCGGCGTTGACCAGATATTCGGTGGTCACGCCAAAGCGCCCGGAGGCCACCTGCTTGATGGCAGAGCGTTCCGGGTTGCGCGATCCGTCGGGCAGGGGGTTGAAGCGCTTGGCCTCTTCGCCCCCTTCACCGGTGTTGGACTTGCCGCCGATCTGATTCATCGCCTTGGCCAATGTGCTGTGGGCCTCGTAAGAGATTGATCCGAAGGACATGGCCCCGGTGGCAAAACGCTTGACGATCTCTGCCGCAGGCTCAACCTCATCCAGCGGAATCTCCTGCTCGGCAAAGTGGAACGCCATGAGGCCGCGCAGGGTCAGCAGATGCTCGTTCTGCTCGTTGACCATGCGGGCGAACTCCTCGTAGCTCGACCAGGAGTTGCTGCGTACCGCGTGCTGCATCTTGCTGATGCTCTGCGGCGTCCACATGTGATCCTCACCACGGACGCGATAGGCGTAGTCGCCACCCACATCCAGATGATGCTGGTAGATGGCCTCGTTGCCAAAGGCATTGCGGTGCCAACGCACGGTCTCTTCGGCCACCTCGGCCAGCCCCACCCCTTCGATGGTGGTGGGGGTGCCGGTGAAGTAGTGGCCCACGAACTCGCTGGAGAGTCCCACCGCATCGAAGATCTGGGCGCCACAATAGGATTGGTAAGCGGAGATGCCCATCTTCGACATCACCTTGTGCAGCCCCTTGCCCAGGGCCTTGATGTAGTGCTTCTGGGCGGTGGTGAAGTCCAGGGGTTGTGCCAGATTCGGCAGCATCGACTGGATGGTATCGAAGGCCAGATAGGGGTTGATCGCCTCGGCACCATAACCGGCCAGGGTCGCAAAGTGGTGTACCTCCAGGGCGGCAGCGGTCTCCACCACCAGCCCGGACTCGGTACGCAGCCCCTTGCGAATCAGGTGGTGATGCACCGCCGAGGTGGCCAGCAGCGCCGGGATGGCGATGCGTTCTGCGCAGGATTTGCGGTCAGAGAGGATGAGGATGTTGTAGCCAGCCAGCACCTGCTGCTCCGCCAGCTCACAAAGGGCGGTCAGGGCCGCAGCCATGCCAGTGGCACCCTGGTCGCTTGGATAGCTGATGTCCAGGGTCTTGGTGCGGAAGGCACCCTGGGTGCTGGCCTCGACATGACGCACCCGCTCCAGATCCTCATTGGTGAGGACGGGCTGGCTGACCTCCAGGCGCATGTTCTCGCCACCGGAGCCCAGGCCAAGCAGGTTGGGGCGGGGGCCGATCAGCGACACCAGCGACATCACGATCTCTTCACGGATCGGGTCGATGGGCGGATTGGTGACCTGGGCGAAGTTCTGCTTGAAATAGTTCGACAGGTGACGGGAGCGGCCCGACAGTACGGCCACCGGGTTGTCCGCCCCCATGGAGCCGATGGCCTCCATGCCGGTCTGGATCATGGGGGTGAGCAGGAACTTGATGTCCTCCTGGGTATAGCCGAAGGCCTGCTGCCGGTCGAGCAGGGTTGCCGGGTCGGGCATCATGGGTGCGACATCGGAGGGCAGGCTGTCCAGATGGATCTGGGTCTGATCCAGCCAGTCGGCATAGGGCTTGGCCGAGGCCAGCTGCTCTTTCAGCTCGGCGTCGTCGATGATGCGGCCCTGCTGCATGTCGATGAGGAACATTTTGCCGGGCTGGAGCCGCCACTTCTTGACGATGCGCTCTTCGGGGATGTCCAGCACGCCCATCTCCGAGGCCATGACCACCAGATCATCGTCGGTAATGAGGTAGCGCGCCGGGCGCAGGCCGTTGCGATCCAGGGTGGCACCGATCTGTTTGCCATCGGTAAAGGCGACGGCAGCGGGGCCATCCCAGGGCTCCATCAGGGCGGCATGGTATTCGTAGAAGGCGCGGCGCTTGGCGTCCATCAGCGGATTGCCGGACCAGGCCTCGGGAATCAGCATCATCATGGCGTGAGCCAAGTCGTAGCCACCGGCCACCAGCAGCTCCAGCGCGTTGTCGAAACAGGCGGAATCGGACTGGCCTTCGGGGATCAGCGGCCAGACCTTCTCCAGATCATCGCCCAGGATCTCCGAGGCCATGGAGTGGTGGCGGGCGGCCATCCAGTTGACATTGCCGCGCAGGGTGTTGATCTCGCCGTTGTGGGCGATCATGCGGAAGGGGTGGGCCAGATCCCAGGTGGGGAAGGTGTTGGTGGAGAAGCGCTGATGCACCAGTGCCAGGGCTGAGACCAGGCGCTGGTCGGTCAGATCCTGGAAAAACTCACCCACCTGATTGGCCAGCAGCATACCTTTATAGACGATCAGGCGTGACGACATCGAGGTGATGTAGAAGTAGTCGCGCTGGGCGATGGTCGAGCTTTCGACGGCGTTTTCGATCTGCTTGCGAATGACGAAGAGTTTGCGCTCGAAGGCGTCCTGATCCGGGGTATTGGCCCCCTTGGCGATGAAAACCTGACGGATGACCGGCTCGGTGGGCAGCACACTTTCGCCCAGACCGCTGTTGTTGACCGGCACATCGCGCCAACCCAGCAGTTGCTGGCCTTCAGCGGCAATGAACTTGTCGACCTGGGCCTCGCAGGCGCTACGGTCGCTCTCATTCGGCGGCAAAAACAGCATACCGATGGCGTAGTCACCGGCGGTGGGCAGCTCGACACCGGCCTCGGCGCGGAAAAAGGCATCGGAAATCTGAAACAAGATACCGGCGCCATCGCCAGCTTTTGGATCGGCGCCAACGGCACCACGATGGGTGAGGCGCTCCAGGATCTGCAAGCCCTGGCGGACAATATCATGGCTCTGTTGGCCCTTGATGTGGGCCACGAAGCCTACACCGCAGGCATCGTGCTCGTTGGCGGGGTCATACAGTCCCTGCGCGGCGGGTAAACCGTGCTTCATGTTGGGGTTTCCTCGAAGTAGGCGGCCGGGGTGGCCACGTCACTGAAAGAACCGCGTAGGATAGCGAAGAATGCGGCGTTATGCTAGGACCCTCGGCGGATATCCTGCTGGATGTCGGCGAAATTGCGTAATGGAATCCGCTCTGGATCCAGGGATTCTGGTATCAATAGGCGTTCACGCAAGGCCTGGCGTTTGTTGGGATATTGGCCCAGCAAAAGCACAAACTTCTCTACATCGGATTGGCGTGAGCGGAACCAAGCCAGGCCGCTCTCTTTCTCCAGGTGGCGGTTAAGAATGAATAGACGCAGGGCATCGATGTTATCGAAACGACCCAGCTCCAGGGTGAAGGCCTCCGGAGGCTGTTGCAGGAGCCATTGATGGTCATGTAGACGCAGGATCAGGGCGGGTAGCTCGGGCTCGACTGATTCGGTGAGCTGGATCTGGGGTTTCTCTGCTTGGGGTTGTGATGGTGTATCGGGGATGGGCTGTGTGGGTGGCCTGGTCTCTGGTACCGAAGGAGAGTTGGGTTGGAAAAGCCATGCCGCCAGCCCACTAATGATGAGTAACAGCAGAAACCCAGAGGCAGGCAACCATAGGCTGGTTCGAGATTGGGCGCTTGTCTTATCCAGTGCTGCCTGGACACGTTCAGGTAGCCCCTGGCTACTTTGCCAGAGTTTGTCCAGCTTTTGCGGGGATAATGGCGGACGATCCCGATATTGCCAGTAGGCTTGTATCTCCTCTCGATTCCAGGGCGCTAGCCAGAGGCTGGTCAGACTTTCGGCAGGTAGCTGGGCTTGGAGTGGCTTTTCCAGTCCCGGGGTGGCGAACAGCATCAGAGAGAAGACCCCCTGTTGGTGCCCCTTGAGCAGGAAGTTCAGGATTTCTGGCGGTAACTGCTCGGCGTCATCGACCAGAAGCAGGGGAACCTTTCCGCTCTGGGCCAAAGTTGCTAAGGCAGAACCCAGTTGTGGGGGGAGGAGTGGGGCACTGTCGAGCCAATCCTTGGCCAGTTTTTTCAGCAGTTGGGATTGGTCGATCGCGCTGGTTGCCGAGAGTTGGCAGATGGCCCAGTGTTTTGGGGCTTTGCGTAGCAAAAGTTGCAGCAGACTGCTTTTTCCTGCCCCCGGCTTCCCCTGGATCAGGGGGATGCAGACGGCATTGCCAGGTATCTGGCGCAAGACCCCCAGGGTTTGATTGAGCTTGCGGGTGGTGATGAGATCCTGGGACATGATTTCATTTTAGCCCCTCTGGGGTATGGTCGTTACGCTGTCAACGTTTGCTTTAGCAGGGCAGGATCAAAATCCTCGCTGATTCGGGACTGACCGATACCGTTCATGAGCACCAGGCGCATGCGCCCTTCCAGCACTTTTTTATCGACAGCCATGTGGGCGTGCATTTGTTCTGCAGTCATTGAAAGGGGAGGTGTTGTTGGTAGATGGCAGGCGGCGATGAGATCGATGGCACGCTGTCGTTCCGCTTCGCTGAGCCAGCCCTGGCGGACGGAGAGGTCCGCTGCCAGGCACATACCGGCGGCCACCGCCTCGCCATGCAGCCACTCCCCATAGCCCATACCGGTTTCAATGGCGTGACCAAAGGTGTGGCCCAGGTTGAGTAGGGCACGCTGTCCCGCCTCGCGCTCATCGGCGGCTACCACGGCGGCCTTGATTGCACAGGAGCGCTCAATGGCATTGGCCAGGGTCTCGGGATCTCGCTGCAGCAGGGCCTGATGATTGCTCTCCAGCCATTGAAAAAACTCAAGATCGTTGATCAGACCGTATTTGATGATCTCGGCCAGACCCGCGCTGAGCTGGCGATCATCCAGGGTATTGAGCGTGTCGGTATCGATCAGCACACAACGGGGTTGGTGAAAGGCGCCGATCATGTTTTTACCCAGCGGGTGATTGACGCCGGTTTTGCCGCCCACCGAGGAGTCTACCTGAGAGAGTAAGGTGGTGGGCACCTGGATGAAGTGCACCCCGCGCTGGTAACAGGCGGCGGCAAAGCCGGTCATATCTCCCACTACACCACCACCCAGGGCAATGAGGGTACAGCCGCGATCAAAATGATGCTTTAGCAGGCTGTCAAAGATCTGGTTGAGCGTATGGAGGTTTTTGTATTGCTCACCATCCGGCAGGATGCAGTCTGTCAAGGTCAAACCATTCAGGTTGGTTTTGAGGCGCTCCAGATAGAGCGGTGCAATGGTCTCATTGCTGACGATCAGGGCTTGATAAGAGGGAATGTGCTGGCGTATCAGGCCGCTGTCCAATAGCCCTTGTCCGATGAAAATGGGATAGCTGCGATCTCCCAGATCGACGTTCAATGTACGCTGCGTGCTCATCTCATCTCCGCGATGGGGTTTTGGGTTAATTTTCGCATGATCTCATTGAGCACAGCTGAAGCCGGCCGCTTTTCGGTAGTCACAATGATGTCCGCCAGTTGGCGATAGAGGGGATCGCGCTCGCTGAACAGGGTTTGGAGTATGGTAATGGGGTCATCGGTCTGCAATAAAGGGCGGTTGCGATCATGGCGGGTACGTTCGTACTGGTATTTTGGACGGCAGTGGAGGTAGATCACCATGCCTCGGCTACCCAAGTGTCTGCGGTTGTTTTCATTCAGCACTGCGCCACCACCAGTGGCCAGCACCCTGTTGGATGTTTGGGTCAGTTCGTCGATCATCGCCCGTTCGCGTTCCCGAAAACCTGCTTCGCCCTCAATGTCGAAAATAGTCGGGATGCTGACTCCGGTGCGTTGTTGAATCTCCAGGTCGCTGTCGACAAAATCATATCCCAGGCGTAGGGCCAGCTGTTTGCCAATGGTGGTCTTGCCAGCGCCCATGGGGCCAATGAGAAAAATACGGTTTGCAATCATCAGGCAAAGAGTGCCCGGATGGGGCTGGGTTCGTCAATAGGAGAGGCTAGGGCTTTTTCTTCTTTGGGGGATAAACCCTGCGCAGCACCTCCTGGATCAGTCGGCCTTTGGGTTGGCCCTGATATGCCTTGCCCAGTTCCATCAGGGCCAAGCGTGCTTTTTCTTCATCCATCAGACCGAGTGCGGTGATGGCACTTTGGGCAACATAAATGTTATCTTCCTGTGCCAGTTTGCTGATGGCGGGTATGTCTTTGGGATCGTGGTTCATTCCCAGGGCGATGGCGACCTGTGCCCGGTGAAATTCGTGCTTGTCATCAATGTGTTGGCGCAGATATTGACGATATTGGGGGGCCAGTGGGTAATAACGATTGAGGGTGCTGGCAATGGCAATGCGCACTGCTGGTTTGGAAATGTTTTCCCAGGCCAGTTCTGGATAGGCCTGATGGGCCGTTTCGTCATTGCGCCACATGGCAGTCAAGACGTTATGGGCACCTCGATGCCAGTTCATGGCATAAAGGGCGTGGATGGCATTGGCCAGCTCCCCTATTTTTGGGTTGCTCATGGCGCTACGAATATCGGCTAGACGGGCCTGGCCATTGAGCAGGCGCTGTTGCAATTCCTGAGCGGAAAGGGGTGGGGAAAGCGTTTGAGTGGCTGTTGCCGTTGGATTAATTTCAGGGCTTTTTGTTGTTTTTTGATCGTGGGCAGCCAGTTCTGCTGGTAGGCATGCCAGGATCAAAACAAATCTGGCCAGTGCCGTTTTGGAAGACAAGGTCATGATGCTCGTCAGGCCGAAAGCTGAAATTCAGTGAAGGATGACAAACTTAAGGATGATTATCTACCCCAACAGTCATCGACAGTCGCTGTGCCTGAGATCCCTTTTGCACCAGTGTGGGTTAAGGTCAGGTTGCCACATTTGGTATCGGTGAAGCCTACAGGTGTTGCCTGAAGGCTGAAGGTCTGGGCACCAGCTCCGCCAGCAGTGACGGTGACGTTATAGTACTGACTATCTGGGGGGGTGTAGGGATCAGGTAGGCCCAAGTTCGTTAGCGATCCGTAGGTGTTATGGTCAGAGTAATAGCGGACTTCTCTGGCGGCAACTTCCAGCAGGGCATCCCTCCCTTCAGCCCGTTTACCTCGGCGTACAATTTCATCGTAGGCAGGGAAGGCGATGGCGGCCAGTATGCCAACGATGGCAACGACGACCATGAGCTCGATGAGGGTAAAGCCTTTTCTATGGGTCAGTTGGGACAACACATCAGCATCCTCGTGGGAAAATTGCGCTCTAAGCGGCCATTGTCAGGGTTGGAGCGCTTCCTGAGGAGGGTTCCCCAGGAAGGTGGTTCCAGTGACGTTTCTGGCTATCCACTCAGTTTTCATACCAGTAGTCTCGGGTGATGGGGAAGCCCTTTTTGGTGTCGATGGTGGTGGCGCCACCCCCAACACCAGCGAGTACAACCACGCCTTCTTCGGTGAAGATGGGAACAGCGCCAGAGGGCAGGCCGCTGCCAACACTTGTTCTGCGCTCATTGGTGGCATTGGTATCGGCAACGTCTTCACCGTAGATGGCGCCATCCGAATCGATAACCTCTTGACCGGTGAGCAGGTCGACGGCCCAGGCAAAGCCTGCGCCCTGATTGAGGGTGCAGGGATCCAGTGCGGCGGTTGAATCCGGGCTATAGCTGGTGAAGTAGATGCTGCCTGCGACCACGACAGCTCTGGCCAGAATCTTTTCTCCTTCGTCAGTCATGTTGATGTACCAACCCCTGGAAGCCCTGTGAGTACTGTTCCCGCCGTCCAGTATGTCTGAACTCAGGTCAATCAGGTTGGCATTGGTCACGGTGGTATAGGCTGTGTCCGCCAAATGATTACTATCGGCATCCATCATTTTGCCGATGGTCGTGTCCCTAAGGGCATAGAAACGGTCTTGTACAACCAGGTCCAATGGGTGGGCACGGTAGCCGGAACCGATCAAAACATAGTCGTAATCGGCGGTGGTGGAATAGGTGCTGTCTCTGACAGAGACGATAGAGGGGCCTTCAAAGAAACGGCGTTCATCACAGCCAGAGGACAGGGAGCGAGTACCACAAGTCGATGCACCACTGACCGAGAGCTGGGCCAGTAAGCCAACCACCGTGCTTCCCGGCGAACTGGTTGCCAGATTTGATCCCAAATCGACCCGCCAGACCTGACCACCGGTATCGGTGGCATAGATGCGGTCATCGGTGCCGTTACCATCGCTGTCGAAGACGGACACTGTGGCTGGGATGGCGTAATGCATATCCGTAACTTCGATGTCAGCATCGGTTCCGCTGGTGCTGTTACCAGCGATAGAAAGGATTTTGGCGCCGGTTTCGGCATTAATGATATAGAGGCCATTACCCCGGTTGTCACTGCCACTGGTCGCCGCTGTGCCGAATCCGGAATCCAGGGCGGTATCGTAACCGCCGCCAAAGATCAGTACCTTGGTTTTCACACCGCCGACCAGGATGTCGGCCAGTTGGGGCTGAGACCAGGTCTGACCCATGCGCTCAAAACCGGTGCTGCCCGCTTCGATGCGCCAGAGGAATTTGGGTTCAACCCGGGTAGTGGTCGAAGTTATCGGAGATGTCGGCGTAATATCCAGAGCGTAGAGCGTTTCACCGCCACGACGCATGCCGATGTAGACACGAACCCGATCGCCATCGCTGTAGGTGATGGTGCCGTCCAAGTCGACATCTTTGGTCCAGATCACTGGCGTTAGGTCCAGGCCATACGTATGGTCAGCCTCTGGATTGGAGAACAGCTGGGCCTGATTGGATAGCAATTCCTGGGGAATAAAGGACCACTCCTCTGTCCCCGAAGTGCCATTGATCATGCGCAGGCCACCTTCATTGGTACCCACCAGGATCTTGTCATAGTAGACGTCGATGGTGCCATCTGCCGGTAGAGAGGTATCTTTACCGCCATAGGTGGCTACCCTGGGACTGGAATGGAGCACATCATTGAAGTGCCAGCGGGTGTCGGCATCAATGTCGGTATCGGCATCTGCAGTGATGACTTTGCCTAACATGAAGAGCATGCGGTCTTCACAGTCTGAGCCTGCAGATGTACTGGGCGTGGGGCAGACGAGCGAGCGAACTGTGACCATTTCCGAGCTGTTCCAGGAGGAGGCCTGCAGTTTGTAGTTGGCATTATTGAGTGCGGTGCCGCTGCTAGGTGCGGTACCTGATGCCGTGGTTTCAGTATAGATCACCCGATCTGTATAGTCGGTGATCTCGGCACCAGCCCCACCCTCTGTGGTGGCCTTGCCATCGACAACATCTGACCAAAAGCTCTTCGAAGTATCCAGAAACTTGTTGGTTACGCTGTCAATAGCCGGGTTGCCGTTAACATCCAAGATCCCGCCCAGGGTGCAGTCATCACTGGTGTTGCTGATGGGATCGCCATCGGAGTCATAAACGGTATCATCGTTGGGATCCGAATCGGTACAGATTTTGTACTTCTTGGTGTTGCCGTTCCAGCGGGTCTCAAGGGCTGGCGTGAAGAGGCCAAAGAACATTTCATCACGGCTCAGCAGCCGGTTGAAGGCGTTGGTGGCCAAGGCTGGAGAAGCAATGGAGGTCGGGTCTTTTTTGACATCCAACAAAATGTCGGCAAAGGCGTTGTAAAGATCATCTGCCGATGTGGCTGAATAGAAACCGGTTGACCAGCTGCTGGGGTCAGCAGCATTGAAGTCGACACGGGCCTCGCCATTGCCGAGGGCGGCCATGTCCATTAAAAACTGAGAAGCCCCATCAGCGGTCAGGTTAAAGGCAATGGTATAGGTACGGACATTTTGAGCGTTGGCCAACGTGCTGCTTTGGTCATTGTCAAATAGGAATTGAGCAACATCTACACCGCATTTTTCGCTACTGCCGTAGCTCCCACCACCACCATTGGTGCTGAGGCAGTTACTTCCGCCCAGGTAATTGGAACGTATTTCACTGGTGACAGTGGAACCGCTGCCAGGGAAGCCATATTGATCAAGGGCGGGGCCGCTGGAGTTGGCTTCACCGTCGGTGAGCAGAACCTGATAGTTGGAGACACAGGTCAAGGCATTGGTGAAAGGGCTGATGTATTTGGGTTGGCCGTAGATGCGTTCACTGGCACAGGCCGAGTTGTTGGAAGTGGCATTCGGGCAACCACTGGCACGATAGACACCGTAGCTGTCGGTGGGAATGGATGAGGAGTTTACGGTGGCGCCGTTACAGCTACTCGGCGCATCACAATAGGAGCCGGGGTGGCTGATGCGGGCAGTGTTGTTATAGCTGGAAGAGGTGTTGCTCAGGCTGCTGCCATAGAAGCTCATACGGTCAAGGCCGTATTTGACCCGATCACCACGCCAGTAACGGGCGGCCTCATCCATCACCTCGACAATGGGGGTGTGGCCATTGGCGCTAAGATCATCCACTATTTCAAATAGGCGCTCGCGAACCGTCTTAAACTCGGTACCACCGGAGCCGGAATATTTGATACGCAGGCGAGGTGCCAGACCTGCGTTGCCATTATAGGAATAAGCGCGTCGTTGGCTGCCACTGGGGTCGAGAATCAACACCAGTGAATTGCTACTGATCCAGCTGGAACGATTGACAATTTCCTGAATGATGCTGCTGAGGTCCGGCGAGGTATAGGAGGTGCCCACTGTCCAGTTTGAGTGAGTCCAGGTGGTACTGGCGGTGGTGAGTGAACGGTCTGAAATGTTGTGAGACGTCGTTACAAATTGATTGGCGTCATCAGTCGCTTCGCCGTGAATGACAGCACTGGCAGAGCCACTGTCGCTACCGCGGGCGGTCATGGTGAGGTCGGCCTCCAGAATGGTGGCGCCCTGAGGGATGTCAATGTCCCGAAAACGCAGTCCAATCATTCGACTGGGCATATCCAGCTGGCTGCCACTTCTTTCGATGTTACCGTTGCTGGTGTCTTCTTCAGCATCGTCATTGCCTTCGGATATTTGGGCGCCTTCCGTTTGTTTGTAACAGCCAGTAGAACTGCCACCCACGTAGGTATATTTGAGCTTGGGCGCACCCGAGGTGGAAGCCTCCAATGAGGAGGCGGCTCGTAGACCGGTACCAGAAACAATGATGGTCATGGCATTACCGCCACACCAGCCGGAGCGGTTGACCACCTCCTGAAGTACGTTATTGAGATTGATGCTGCTTGGCGTTTCCTCTGCTGAGCCGGTTGTCCAGGCTGGTACGGTACTCCATGTGGCAGATGTACTGGTGGTGGTGCGACCGGAGATGTTATTGGCCGTTGAAGTGATGGCTACTGAATCGTCCGAGGCTTCTGCCTTGAAGGTCAGGTTCGTGGCGCCGGATTGGTCAGACTGGGGGGTGAAAACCAGGCTGGCCGCTGATACGGTGGCACCCTGAGGGATTTGAACATTTTCGAATCGGAGGGCTACTTGTTGGTTGTTGGCAGCCACACTGGTATCAGTGTAATTAATGATCAGTACCGGAGCCTTGGTGCTGGAGTTGTTGTGGGTGCGGAATCTGCGTTCCCCACTGGTCGTGGCAATCCAGCCAAGCGTCATGGAATTGTTCTGAGTCCAGCCCGGCCGGTTGACGATTTCTTGAATGATGTCCTTGATATCTGGAGATGTCAGCTCGGTATTGGTGGAAGCGTTAGGTATACCAGTCCAGTCAACGGTTGCCGTTGTGCTTGTGCGGCTGGTAAGGTCATAGGCGCTGGCGGAGAACGTTGCCGTGTCATCGGCATCCTGGCCATGAATTCTGATGTCCATGGAGCTTCCCGTCCCAGTCCCATATACGGTCAGCCTGAGGTAGGCGCTGGTGATGGTGGCACCTTGTGGAATATCAATGGCCTGAAAGCGGGCTCCTGACCAGTTGCTTGTCGTTACGTTAAAGATGCTTCCGTTGAGAGACATGCTGCCACTGGTGGTTTGCTCTGCATCATCATCGTTGGTTGTCACTTGAATCTCTAAGTGGCCGCTTGATGAACCAGGGTGATCCACGATCTCCAAGGTGCTGTCTGTCAGGACAACCGTACCATCGGCCCGTTCCTCGGCGTCACTGTTGTTGTTGGGGATGGTGTTGGTGAAGGAAGGATCCGTGTCTGCCGGTTCGCTGACGACGGCACTGGCTTTGTCATCAACGTAATGGATGGGGAAAAGAATGGGGCCACCATCGTATCCGGTAAAACGCATCAAACCCAAATTGACGTCCTGGACGTCATTGATGACATCTTTCATGACATCCTTGAGTGCCTGAATGCGTGTGCGTCCCAGAGGGTCGCCGGGGATAGCACTGCCCATGGATCCCGAAGTGTCGAGGATGAAGAGGACATTGGGTCTTAACGGGTTGGTATTGCTTGAACTGCCGGTAGAGAAATAAATCTCCGTGTCGTCAGCTTGAGAGAATCCGGCGCTGAGTGCCAAGGCGGTGGCAAATAAGGTGCGAAAAAGGCCTTTTTTGATCTGTGCGTTCATGGTTTGGATCCTCATCCAACAAAACTTTGGGTTTGATGCCTAAAGTGATGCGGGTTATTTTTTCCTCTTGGAAAGGGCGCAGGCCTGTTGGGCAGCCAAGTCGATATCGTTGGTTTCCATGCAGATCTCTTTTCTAGAAAGCGGGACAAAACAGATCCTGTTTTTTTGGAACCAGTGCTCTATCCCCAGTCGTCGGTCATCAGGGCAACGTACACTGTAGATACGTGCTTCGCCGTCCATGCCGCGATCTTCTACGGCCATTGGTAGCTCTGCCTGGGCGAACCCACTGAAAAGCAACACAAAGAGGAAAAGGGCGTGTTTTTTCATGATGACATGCTCCAAGATATTTCAACCGCCTTAGTTACTATCCGAGGAAGCAGCAGCGACGATGACGCCTACATCCACCTGTCGAGAGTGTCCGGCAGGCGTGGTGGCAACGGATTGTAAGTGATAGTGATAGTTGGAAAACTGTTCTTTACTCCACATACCTCTGGCGTTTGCAGATCGGGTGACCTCGGATTCAGTGCCGCCATCCCGTTGGTAAACAAGCTCAGTATTGTCGCTATAGGTATGGGTTGTGATGGCGGCAATGGGCTCATTGGTATAGGTGAGCGCCTTGTTCAACATGATTTGTATGCCGGAGTCAGCAATCTGCAGGCCTTTGGAGTTTTCATGGGAATTGGCAGCCATGTGCTCCTCCAGCGTCGTGGTGGAGAGTGTGGTCAGGCTGAGAATGGTCAATACCACCAGAAAGACGAGGGCAACGACCAGCACGGCTCCTTGGGATTGGTGCATCATTGTAGGTCTCCCTTTTGATTCAGGTGATTTCTGATGAGTACCGTGGTTTGTGCAACGCGGCGTTTGCGGGTGTCATTGGCTGCGGGGATGGTGGTATTTAACAGTTGATGGGAGTCTCCGTCTAAATCGACGCCATAGGCTTCTGTGGCCAGCAGCATCGCGAGTTTGACACTGACCACATTGCCCCAGCCACTACTGGTTGTGATGGCATCTGCCGTGACGTATGTATCCGCACTGCCATCGTCATCGGTGTCCTGACCAAACAGGAGCTGCATGTTTTCCACGCGGTCAGCATCGTTTTGATCGTCTCCGACCAAAGCACTACCCGTCGTATCGTTAATATCGATTGCGTTTGCTTTAACATATAAGGCATTGTTCGCGATGTAGTAGAGTTTGCGGTCATGAACACCTGATGCCCGACCGCGGAGAAGAAGTCCGGCAGCGCCATTACTGCTTTTATGGCCAGTTATGCCGGTGTCCTGATCCAGCGTGATGGTGTAATAGTCTGGTCCACTGGGGGCATTGTCATCAGGGCCGGCAGCGATGGCGGTGATGCTATAGGGACCATAGGCATATTGATCTCCGGGAATTTGAATCTCTACACTTTCACCGGTTTTTAGGTCGCCCGTAGACCAAACTTTCAGACTAGTACCAGAGATGTTCATGGCCGACAAAGAGAGCGTTGTTTGCATATGGGTTAATAACAAACGATCAGGATTGGTGCCGGAACCCTCATAACCTTCAACCTTGAATTCCGTACTGCCATCATCATAGGTTTCCTGGCAACCCTTGAAATCCCCCATACGCAGGTCATGCATGATTCGATCCATGCCAAAGCGCATGTCTTCTTGCAGTCTTCCTCGCTGTTGTACCTCGTTGAAGATAGTCTTGTTACTGACAAAGAGGGTGCCGATGCCAGCGATAAGCAGTAGGCCAATGGCAGTGGCGATCAGCAACTCAACCAGGGTAAAACCACTCTGTTGTTGGGCATGTTGTTTCATTACGGCGTGAACCTGTAGCTGATGGTGCGACTTCCACCCTCCGGGTCGGGCCAGGTGAACTGGATCTGGTATTCGTCGGCTATTGACGAGATATCGGCGGTGATATTGTTGGGCAAAACGCTGTTGGTGATGATGTTGTACTGTAGGCACTGGATATCATTATTGGCATCACCTGCGGCTGTGGGATCACAGGCTGGTGCAGTGATGTTGAAAGAAAGTCCACTGACAAGGTAGTCATTGGCTTTTTTACGGTTGACCCGCATGCGGTCAACCAGGTCATACATGATGACGGAAATTTGGCTTCGCAAATAGGCATCATGGTTATAGCGGGCCGACTGTACCTGTAAAGCGGCGATGCCCAATAAGCCAACGGCCAGGATGACAAAGGTGATCAGTACCTCGATAAGGCTGAAGCCTTTTTGTTGCGATTTCAGGAAGGATATGGGTCTTTTCATAGCGTCTGACCTTCGCTTAGGGGCAAGTACCAGCATTGGGTGGGCTGGTGGTGGTTGGGCGACCTAACGCTGAAATGCCGACTTGAGTACGGTTTTCCCCGGTTCGGTCGTCACAAATATCGAAGGTGCTGGCTGTGGCGGGTGTACTGATGCTGCCATCGCTGGCATAGATAAATAGGGTGGTGTTCGCTGTCTCATCCATGGTGGTGTTGTTGCAGGCCAGGTCAACCTCGCGCAGCCGGGTTTCGCCCGCATCCAGCCCGCCATCTCCATTGGTATCGATCCAAACCGTCCAGCCATCGCCCCATTCATTCGAGCCAGAGGCGTTATTGGCCAGGATGGAGATATCAGTGTGCTGCTTTACCGCTTCGCTTCGGGCATATTGAAAGCTGGAGATAAGGGCGTTGGCTTTAGACGTGGCGCATTGGTTTCGATCCAATGCCCGATAACTGGGGATGACGATGGCCAACAGGATACCTGCGATGACGAGGGTGATCATCATTTCGAGTAAAGTGAAGCCGTGCTCAGTGGTGTTTTGCCTGTTCATGTTCTCAATTAAAGAACTTTTCTGAAAAAAAACCATTTATGTGGGACAAAAGGTCTGTTTCGATAGACGAACGGGCCACATCATTTAAGCCAAAAAAAAGAGGCCATCATGGCCTCTTTTTTGAAAGGTAGAGTGGGAATTAATTATTTCCCATAGCTACCCCTTGAGCTTACCCGGCCTAAATTCTCCTTGATGACCTTGGGGGTAACGAAGATCAGCAGTTCGCGATTCTCATCGGTAACCAGCTTTTCCCGGAACAGGTTGCCCAGGTAAGGCATGTCACCCAATACCGGCACCTGGTTCTTGGTCACGGTCTTGGTACTTTCGAAGATGCCGCCAAGAACCACCGTTTCGCCATTGTTCACCAGCACCTGAGTATCGACAGAGCGGGTATCAATCGGAGGCGTATTACTGTTGCCAACCAGGCGAGAGTAGTCTGGATTATCTTTGCTGATAGACAGGTCCATGATGATGCTGTCATCCGGGGTGATCTGCGGGGTCACCTCGAGTTTGAGCACGGCTTCTTTAAACTCGATATTGGTGGCACCGGATGAGGTGGATTCCTCATAGGGGATCTCAATACCCTGTTTGATCGTGGCCTTGTGCTGATCAGCGGTGACAACACGTGGACTGGATACAATCTCACCCCGGCCTTCTGACTGCATGGCACTTAGCTCCAGTCTCAGGATGTTGGAGGCCACGGTGCCGACGACAAAGTTGAGGGCGCTGGTGGCGCTGGCAGCGGGCAGATTGACCATCAGGTTTTCATTACTGCTGCTGCCGGTGACCACAAAGGGACCAGCCACAGCACTCGTGTCCATGTCACCCTCAAGACCCCCACCAAGATAGGCTTGCGTATCACCGTTATCAAAGTTGGTTTTGCCACCGAATCCGAATTTCACGCCCAAATCCTTGGAGAAAGAATCATTGGCATTGACGATGCGGGACTCAATCAGCACCTGACGCACCGGGATATCCAGCTTGCGGATGGCCTCACGGATCATGGCCAGATTGGTTTCTGTATCCTTGATCAGCAGGGTGTTGGTGCGAGGGTCCTTGGTGATAGAGCCGCGGGCAGAGAGTAGGGAGTTCTCTTCAGAACGATCCACGGTACTTTTGGATTTGCTGCCATCGGATTTGGAGACATCAGAACCAGTGGATGTCTTAACGGTACCACCAGTCAGGATGGCTGCCACGTCATCGGCCTTGGCAAAGTTGAGACGGTACCATTCCGTACGCAAAGGTTCGATTTCCTGAATCTGCATTTGAGATTCCAGCTCCAGTTTTTCCCGAGCAGCGATCTCTTCAGCAGGTGCGATCATCACCACGTTGTCTTTTTGACGCATGGCCAGACCTCGGGCCTTGAGGATGATGTCGAGGGCATGATCCCAGGGCACATTCTGTAGGCGCAGGGTGATGTTGCCACTGACTGTGTCGCTAACCACCAGGTTCATTCCGGTGAAGTCTGCCAAGAGCTGCAACACGGAGCGGACTTCGATGTCCTGGAAGTTCAGGGAGAGGCGGTCGCCATTGTAGACTTTGTCCCGAGCGGCGATTTGATCCAGCTCTCTTTGGGAAAGCTTTTTCAGTTCAACCACATATTCCCTGTCAGCCTGATAAGCCAGGTGTTCAAACTGGCCGGCACCAGTGATGGTGATCTGGGTATTGAGACCATTGGGTGCTGCCTTGATGGTTTGAACCGGTGTGGCGAAATCGGTTACGTCCAGAATGCGCATCAAACGGGGAGGTAAACGGGTATTGGCGACATCCACAATGACATCGCTGCCTTGCTGGCGCAGATCAACCACGGCCTTGGGGTCGCTCAGGCTGAGGATAATGCGACCGGAGCCATCAGGACCGCGGCGGAAGTCTACCTTCTTAATCTGACTACCGCCTTTGGGGCTCTTTTTGCCAGGATTGTTCTCTCTGCTACTCGCTGAGGCAATCGCATTGTTAGATCCACCTGCGATGGTGATGATGGCTTCGTTGCCACTGGTATTGATCTTGGCAGCCGCCGCAGCGTCGAGATTGATGACGACGCGGGTTCGGCCTCCTGACTCCAGGGTTCGGATGCTGCGCGCCAAACCGATCCCCACATTTTTCGCCTGTTTCGGCAGTTGGCTTTTCACGCCGGAAAAGTCAACAGCCAGACGGGGGGGGTTGTCGGTATTGAAGGTCTGTGGCTTGGGCAATTTGCCATCAGCTTTGACCCGAATTTGAACCTGATCGCCAGGCAAGGCGGTAAAGGCAATATCGTTAATAACGGTCTCTGCCATGGCATAACCTGGCAGTGCGCAGGCAAAAGCCAAATAGGCAAGGAGCCGGAGTCCAACATAAGAGTACCTGCTCATAGTGATGCGTCCACTTGTGATCGATGGGGAATTCATGGTTTTGCTCCTTACTGGGAATCCGCTAGGCCAATAGTGGCTGGGCGCTCGATGTAACCGCCTTTGTTGTTGGACACAATTTCGGTTAGTTCAATTTTTTCTTCAGAGATATGGTTAATATGGCCGTAGTTCTGACCCATATAGTTACCGGGCTGCACACGATGGATGGTCGTATCCTTGGATTTCACCAAGGCCCAGGTCTGGTCACCCTTCGACAGGGTGCCTACCATCCGTAAGGTGTCCAGAGGGAATTGCTCCAGCTCCTCTTTGACGTGATTGATCGGAGGGTGGACACCATTGTCTGAAATCGCTTCCGGGTTCTCTTCCTTCTCAGTAATCTGGTCGGGATCAAAAGGGTCCCGTCTACCATTGTCCGCAAAGATATACCCCTCGATATGCTTGATTTGCGGCAAGGGTTCAATTTCTGTTGCGGGCCTGGCCTTGATTTCTGAGATGTAGCGGTCAAGGTCAGCATTACTGTTACCCAGACAGGCGGTCAGTAAGGCCAGACTGGAGGCCAGGGCAACCAGTTTAAGGTTGGCGCCAGAGTGAAATTCTATGGGCATCATGGGGGACCTCATTTTTTGGCCGCCTTGCCAGGTTTGGCTTGCTTGCCAGGTTTGGCTTGTTCGGCAGGCTTGTCTTCCTCGTCAAGATAACGATATGTCTTTGCAGTTGCCTGAAGGCGCAGAGGTGCGTTCGAGGTGCCTTTTGTTGGCGGTGCAATCTGAATATCGTGAATGGTCACAATACGGGGCAGAGAGGCCAGCCCGCTGATAAAGTGGCCGATTTCGTGATAGTTGCCATCCACAATGATTTTGATCGGCAATTCAGCGTAGAACTCCTGGGGTACCTCGGGTGCAGGCTCAAACAGGTTGAACTCCAGACCGGCAGCCAGCCCGGTTTGAGAAATGTCCACGAGCAGAGAGGCAACCTCTGTGCGGTTGGGCAGCTGACGCTTCATGGCGTCAAAGGCCTGCTGCATGTCTTCCAGCTGTTGGCGGTATTTCTCCAGGTTGACCGCTTTGGCCTGCTTTTTCTCGAAATCCTGGCGCAGATCACCCTCTTCCTTGACAACCTTGTCCAGTTCCTTGATCTTATCCTCGATGTAAAAGTGATAACCGCCATAGGCCAGTCCGGCACAAAGCAGGATGATAACGACCAGCTTGGCTGGCAGAGGCCAGCTGCCGATCTGGTTGAAATCCAGGTTGTTGATGTCATCGAAAGTCATTCCGGCGTCTCCGTGCTGGCAGGGCTGGTCTGGGCAAATCCCAGTTTGAATTGATAGAGGCCACTTTTGGTACGGTCTTTATCAATGATTTGCTTTAGGTCCGGGTTGTTCATCCAGCCGGCTTTGTCAATGCCGCGCATCAAGGCCGAGACCCGGGCGTTGGACTGGGCCTTGCCTTCAACGGTGACGAGGTTCTTCTCCTGCTTCAGGCTGGTGAGATAGGTGCCATCGGGTACGGCATCGATAATCTCATCCACCAAATGCACGATCTGAGGGCGACTGGCCTGCAGGGTCTGGATGACGTCCATGCGTGCGATAAGGCTGGTTTTGAGTTTTTCCAACTGCTCGATCTCTTTGATGTCCTTCTCCAGCTGAGCAATTTCGTTCTTTAAGCGATTATTGCGGGAGATCTGGTTGTCAATTTCGCCTTGGAAATACATCAATGTGAGACCGACAAGGCCTACGGTGATGAGCAGGGCGCCCACGATCATGGCCACAAATTCCTTTTGCTGCTGTTGGCGTCTTTCCTCGCGCCAGGGAAGTAGGTTAATGCGTGCCATATCAGTCAAAGCTCCTTAAGGCTAAACCACAGGCGACCATCATCGCTGGGGCGTCATTGCTCAATGTTCTGGCCTTTACCTTGGTGGATACCGACATGTTGGCGAATGGATTGGCCACTTGAGTCGGTATGCCAATTTTCTTTTCGATCAGATTATCGATATCCGGTAGAGCCGAAGTACCTCCAGCCAATACGATCAGATCGACGCGGCTGTGAGAACTGGCAGAGTAGAAAAACTGCAGCGCACGACTGACCTGCTGCACCATGGCTTCCTGGAAGGGCTCCAGTACTTCAGGGATGTAATTGTCCGGGAGGCCGCCCTGGCGTTTGGCCATGCCGGCCTCTTCCATGGATAGGCCATATCGACGCTGAATCTCTTCGGTCAACTGACGTCCGCCGAAATTCTGCTCCCTGGTGTAGATGATGCGATTGTTATGCAGCACGCTCAGAGAGGTGTTTACCGCGCCAATATCTGCAATGGCGATGGTTTGGTCTTTGCCGTGAGCGGGCCAGCTGTCCTCTAGGAGGGTACAGGCTTGTTCCATGGCGTAGGCTTCCACATCGACAATACCGGCCCTGAGTCCCGCAAGCTCTAGGGCGCCAACTCTGGCTTCGACATTTTCACTGCGCGAGGCGGCCAGAAGGATGTCGACCATATCGGGATTGCGGCTGTTGGGCCCAATCACCTCAAAGTCCAAATTCACCTCTTCCAGAGGGTAGGGGATGTATTGGTCCGCCTCCATCTCAACCTGAACTTCCATCTCCGCCTCAGAGAGACTGGATGGCATGCTGATGATTTTGGTGATGACGGAGGATCCGGAAACCGCGACGGCCGCTTGAGTGCACTTTGAGCCCGATTTTCTTACCGCTCGGCGGATGGCATCGCCCACTGCATCAATATCAGCAATGGTCTTATCCACGACCGCATTCGCCGGCAAGGGTTCAACCCCATAGCTTTCTACGCGATACTTGTCCCCGGAACGGCTCAGCTCAAGGAGCTTGACCGCCGTGGAAGTGATATCCAAACCAATGAGTTGTTTGGATTTGTTACCCAGGAATGAAAACATGGTTTTTCCGTTATGGTTTGAGTCTGAGAAATCCCACTTACATCAGAATTGGCTTTAATGGTAGAACATAACGAGCAGGAAGTAAAAGAAAAAATTAACTTTATTTTCTAAGTTACCGGTTTTTATTGATTTTTTCCCGAAATATCCTGTTAATTTTGCACTAGGTGCTGCCGTCTGAGCAGGTTAATATGCCTTGGTATCTGGCTGTTAAGGGGGAAAGGACGATTCGTATTTGGCTTTTGATGCTGTCATGGGTGTTCCTAATTGTGCTGGTCTCCTTGGTTGGGTTGGCCTTCTATCTGGAACAGCAGTTGCCTTCAGCTTTTAGTCTGCATCAAGTGCGCATGCAGGTGCCTTTGCGTATCTATAGCGCCGAGGGCGCCTTGATGGCGGAGTTCGGAGAAAAGAAACGCTTTCCCTTGAAATATAAGGATCTCCCTCGGCCACTGGTGCAGGCATTTCTGGCAGCAGAAGATGATCGCTTTTTTCAACATCCCGGTGTGGACTACCAGGGGCTGTTGCGTGCTCTCGGGCAGTTGATCACGACCGGGGAACGTAGTCAAGGTGGCAGCACCATAACGATGCAGTTGGTGCGCAATTTCTATTTGACCCGCGAGAAAACATTTAGCCGTAAACTCAACGAAATTCTCCTCGCGCTGCGCATTGATCAAGCGTTCAGTAAGGAAGAGATCCTGGAGCTTTACCTCAATAAGATCTATCTGGGTAACCGGGCCTATGGTGTTGGGGCTGCTGCGCAGGTTTATTATGGCAAGACGCTGAATGAGTTGACACTGGCGCAGATGGCCATGATTGCTGCGCTGCCAAAAGCGCCGTCAGAAATTAATCCATTGGCCAACCCTCAGCGTGCGCTATTACGGCGTAATTATGTATTGCGGCGGATGGCTGAATTGGGTTGGGTCAGTCCCGAGCAGCAAGCTGGGGCATCTGCAGAGCCGGTATCGGCTCGGTGGCATGGTCCTGCGATTGGCTTGCAAGCCCCCTATGTTGCTGAGATGGTGCGACAAGAGATGCACCATCGATACGGTGATGATGCCTATGTCCGTGGCTTTGAGGTGACGACAACAGTGAAGGCTGATCTGCAGCGTCAAGCGGAAGTATCTCTGCATGGCACCCTGAATGCCTATGATCGCCGTCAGGGTTATCGAGGTCCTGAAGCCCGCATTTTTGATGTGAACCGGAATGGCATGAGCCCAGAGGATTGGCTCGCCCCTTTTCTGCCTGTGGGTGAGTTATTGCCAGCACTGGTTGTCCGGCTCGATACTCAGGAGGCCACCATCTATATAAAAGGTAAGGGGCCAGCTAAGCTGGGTGGGGGCGGTGTGGCCTGGGCTATGGGCTCAGTTGAACGTCTTGATAAAGTTCTGGCTGTTGGTGATGTGATCCGGGTGGAATCCCTGTTTGGTATGAAAGGGCATTGGCGGCTCGCACAGTTGCCGGAGGTGCAGGGTGCGTTGGTGGCGTTAGACCCTGATGATGGTGCTATACAAGCTTTGCAGGGGGGGTATGATTTTGGCCGCAGTCGTTACAATCGAGTGTGGCAAGCCAAGCGTCGGCCTGGTTCGGGTTATGCACCGTTCATCTATGCGGCAGCGTTTGAAGCAGGCTATGGTTTGGAGTCGATGGTTAATGATGCACCGATTGCGGATTACAACCCCTATTTGCCAGAAACCCGGGCCTGGCGACCTGAAAATAATCACAGGCAGTTTGGAGGCCCCACTCAGCTTGGAGATGGTTTGGTTGCGATCAAAAAATGGGTGACGGTTCGGTTGTTGCGTACTCTTGGTGTTGATCGTGGCCGGAATTTTTTAAAAAACTTTGGCTTCGAGCCGCGTCGTCAACCACGCAATCTGACACTGGCGTTGGGTTCTGGTCGGGCAAGTCCTCTTCAGATGGCTCGCG
>JBNKLG010000016.1:22718-39208 GCA_050292235.1 Sedimenticolaceae bacterium
TTATGCGGTATTTGCCAATGGCGGCTTTTTGGTTGAGCCCTATTTGATTCACCATATCGATGAAGCGGGCAGGCGGCTTTATGCTGCCGACCCCCAAACTGCTTGTGATCCCTGTGCCCAAGACGTTCGCCCTGCCCGCCGTAGTCTCTCTGTCCAGACGGCCTCTGCGATACATTTGCTGCTGACAGGTCTTTTTCAGTCAGACTACGTTTCTGGCGAAACTGCTTTGGATCGAAAGGATCTTGCGGGTATGCCCGGGACGGCTGATGAGGGCTCGGATGTATGGTTTAGTGGTTATCATCCCAACTTGGTGGCAGTGTCCTGGTTGGGATTCGATGATGATCGTCCCCTGGGGCGGGCTGAAACGGTTGTGAAAACCGCCTTGCCCCTCTGGATGGATTTTATGCGCAAGGCCCTTGAGGATATCCCTGAGCTGGTGCCAGCCCCCGGGGGGGCAGGCAGTGCAGACAATCCATCCCCAAACACCCTTTGGAATGCCTCACCTGCCTTTGGAGCGGAAGCGCCCATGCCCGAGGGGGGAGGAAGCGTGGGTGGCATGGTGATGGCGCGGGATCCAGAAGAAAAAACAACCCAGTTTTCGGAAGAGCTGTTTTAGTCCTCAGTCTCTTCGACAGAGACCTGGGTAAAACAGAAGAGCCGTGATTCCGGCGCCACGGAGTCGGGCCGAAGATGGAAATAGCTGCCCAGTTGTTCGTCAAAAAGCGCGAAGCGATCATCGCCGTTTTCCCCTCTCCGTGGGCGAAAGGCCGCATCGAACCAGGGCATAGGGGGTGTGTCGGGGGTGACGAAGCTCTCTTCCCAGGTTCGGTAACTGTGGCCATCGGCTGTCGTGATTGCGGTCATGGACTGTACGCTGACGCTGGTGCCACCATAGATAATGGTGAATTGATAGCCGCTAGGGGAAACCAAAGAGGCAAAAGACCCTACCACTGAACCAGCATTGATGAGTGTATAGAGAGAGCCATCGGGATAGGTAAAACCGGTATTGTTCAATAGCGTCAGGGTGCCGCCTAAAGTGGCGGTGCCAGAGACGTTAATGACATCGTAGTCGGTGGCACTGGTGCCATCGATCTCCATATCAAGGTTGGAGCCAGCTGTCAGGGTGAGATCGCCAGTGATATTGATGGTGCCAGGCGAATTGCCTGGTGCGATGGTGCCGCCATTAACAGTGACATCGCCACTGATGGTGCCATTTCCAGTTAGGGCGCCGCCGTTAAGGGCAAGGCTGCCAACCGATAGTGTGGCCGCCGAATCTGCCAGATGCAAGGTGCCAGCATTCTGATAGAGACTGGCGCTGAACGTGGCGTTGGACAGAACTTCCAGGCTGCCGTTATTGCTCAAGTCCTGGGAAAAGGTGGTGGTGATGCCGGAGCCTGACTGGCCAATTTGAATGACGCCGTTGGATTCATTGATGATGGGTCTTTGGGTAATGAATGCATCATCCAAAAGGGTCAGGGTGCCATGGTTGTAAATACTGCCTGTGTTATAGACTGAGGGCGTTGCTGCTGTTGTCGGAGTGGTATAGGTAGCGCTCGGGCCGAAAATGAGATCACCATTGCCGTAGTATTCCACTGTGGTACTGGTTTCCAGATCCAGGCTACTGGTGATGGTGATCTCACCATTGTTGGTGATGTAGCCATCTGTCCACCACAGAGAACCAATGTGGGCGCTGCTGTTGTTGGCCAGGGTGAAGCCGCCGTAAGAGAATTTTACCCGTAAGTCGGCGGAGCCCTGGGTAACATCGAGCAGGCCGCCATTAAGATCGAAATTTGCGCCGAAAGGCCTGACATAACCCAAACCGCTGTTGTCTGAATCGGGAATCAGGGCCACATTGAGGGCGCCCGCTCCAGTCGCCTCGAAATTCCCGAGAAGGTGGATGTTGTCGTGGGCCATGAGCGTTAGGGTGGCTGTGTTGGAGCCAGAGTGGTTAATATCCCCCTCGACGGTGATAATGCCTTCATCCGCGCCAGCTCCAGAGGTTTGGATGGTGACATCGGTGCCACCACTCAGAGTGGCGCTGATGTTGTTGGCAGTCAGGCAGTTAGTGCCGCTGCAACTATTGTTGTCGATATAGATATCGGTGGGATCGATCAGCCACTCTCCGCCCTGAGCCTGCACCTCAGTGGTATGGATATCCAGGGTTGGCGCCGATGTCTCGATAAAACCCCCACCGCCATTGGCCTGCAATTTGCCTTTTACCGTTAGCGTTTCATCCGCCATGACGCGAATACTGCCGCCTTTCGTTTTGCCGTTCGCCAGGGTTTGACTGCCAGCGGTGACCTGGGTCCTCTGGCCGGTGAGATAGATCTTTCCTCCCTTGTTGATTGCGCTGCTGGCATTGATCACACCGGATTGGCGGGTCAGGCCCGCATAAATGCCGATATTGCCACTTTCGGCAATCAGTCTGCCCAGGTTCAGCGCCTCATTGTTTGGGGCGGTGACCTGAACCCGTAGGGCGGGATTGTCGGTGCTGGCCAGCTCCACTGTTTTGCCGGCTGCCAGAATGATTTCTCCCCGGGAGCTGGTGATGATCCCATTGTTTTTGACATTCGGCGCGATCAGCAGGACCTGGCCGCCAGAGGTGGTGTTGATTTTTCCCAGGTTGCTGATCTGGCCCTCATTGCCGCTGCCGGAAAAACGCTGCCTGTCTTGGTGGAAGTCGGTATCACTGATATTCAGACTGGAGGCCACCAGCCCCTGGACATCCACCCGGGCATCCTTGCCGAACAGAATGCCATTGGGGTTGATCAGATAGACCTTGCCGTTGGAGTTCAGGTTGCCCAGGATGGTGGAGGGGGTGCCGCCGGTCATTCGGTTCAGCACTGCACTGTTGCTATTCTGCTGAATGAACGTCGTGGTTTCATGCCGACCGATGGAAAAATCCTGCCAATGAATGACAGCGCCCGGACTGTTGGTGATGGTCAGGGTATCGCCCTGCTGTTTGAAATCGACCGCGCCATGTTTGACCTGAGGCCCGATGGGGTTGGCGCTGAGGCTGCCTGGTAGTACCAGGGCCAGCAGAAAAAAAGAATTCAAGAGTGGCTTCATCTTCATCTCCTGGCCGCAGATCATCGCACCAGACAGCCGTCTATATCGGGGTTGCTGGGGTCGAAACACTGACCCAGGAGGCGGCTGGGCAACGCATATTCCGTCTTCAGTTTGGCGATGGGTGAAATGAGTTGGATGGGAGAGTGGAAGTTGCGCACATAGGCATAATCGCCAGCTTTTAAGCGTTTGTTTGAGACAGCATTTTTGGCCAGGATCCGGCCATGAATGACTGCAAAATAGAGCCCTGGCAGCGGTTGGCCATCCCGGCCCCGTTGTTGGCTGGGCACGTTGAGGTTGGCGCAGTCCTTGGTGGCCAGGCCACAGAGGCGCTGGATGTATTCGGTGCCGCGAATGCCGATAGTGGCCGCAAAGTTTTTGGCCTTATAGGCGTCACGGTTGCCCCGGTGACCAATCTTGCCGGTGAGGGCACGCATCCCCCCTTTGAGCAGCCTGAGAACGGCCTTGTCGCCATCGGGATTGCTGGCATTGTAGGCAAAATCCTCAATCAGCAGGCTGGCGTGGCTGCGCAGGGTGACCAGGCCACCATCGGCAAACCTGAGGCGTATCCGGGTCTGCTGCTGGGTGGTGACGCGATCTCCGGCAAAGAGCTTGGAGCCCAGTGCCAGCGTCTTGATGCCCCCCCCTGCCCGGGTGACAGAGGCGGTGCCCGTGATACCTTGTACCTCGGCGGCTGGTTTAACAGCCTGAGCCAGGCTGGCCCCAAAAAACAGCCAGAGGCCAATGAGTAGAAAAAGGGCGGATCGGGTGGTGGTCAGGCGATGGGATTCAGTAAACATAGGAGATGCTGCCATGAATCCGATGCTCGCCCGCACCGATACTGGGGGTACCGTCGATCACTCGTCCCAGGTCGAGACTGAGATTGAGGTTTTTTTTCCAGCTGTAGCGCAGGCCGAAGCCAACGCTACTGATGGTCTCATCGGCGGTCCGCCGGGGCAGGTTGTCCCAGGTTTCACCCCCCTCTCCAAAGGCGAGAAATCTCAGCTGGTCATCTTTGGGTGTCGTGAGTTCACCGAGGTCCGGCGTGTAGAGTTCCAGATTGAGGCGATAGCCCTGGTCACCCCCGATGGTATTGTGGTGGAAGCCTCGGACATTATCCATGCCGCCCAAGGCGAATTGCTCTCCCGGCACCAGCCGGTCGCTGGTGAACTGGGCATCCAATCTGGCCTGGAGCTGCCAATCCTTGGGTAGGGCTCGGGCGAACTGGCCGCCAATCTGCCAAAGCAGATAGTCCGTTTCTGCCCCGGAGCGGGCATTCTCAAAGTCTGCGCTACTGCCATGTTGACCGCCCGGCAAGTTGCGAAAAAGGCTGATGTAGATTTGGCCCTGATTGACACTGTCCTGGTAAGCAAGGGCATAGATCAGGCTCAAGGGCCGAACCGTCACGTTTTGGGGGCCGTTCAGGCCCAAGACTGGCCGGGTCTTATCCTCGTAATCACGATAGTCCAGACCAACGGCCAGCCGATGAATCCACGGCCCGTGCTTGTCGAAGCTGTGGGTATAGCGGGCACCAAAGAGGGTGCCCGCACCACTGACATCGAATAGCCCAGCCAGATTACCGGAATCCACATCGGAATAGCCCGCGTAGAGATCAATGACATCGGCCTGTTCGTAGAGGGGGATACGGTAACCCGCGCCAAAGATCTTCACCTCGTCAAAATGCCCTGGTGAGGTGATGGCCCGTAGCGTCAGTACATGATCCCTGTTGAGTAGGTTGCTGTGCTGGTATCCCAAGGCCCAGCGCAGTTCGCCGGTGAAATCGTCTCCTGTATTGTCTAGAGAGGTGAAGGCCTTCCAGGGTTTCTCGTCATCCACCCGAATCAGCGCCTCGATTTCGCCGGGGTTGCCGGTGGGGCGCATCAGCAGGTGGGTCTCCTTGCTGGGATTTTCGTTGGCCAGACGCAAGCTTTCGGCAATACGAACCAGATTGGGCACTTCGCCTTCACGTAGATTGGGCATGCTCTGGCGGATATTGGCGTCGTCATGATGATAGGCACCGAAGACGCTGATTTTGGCGATACGGTTTTCCTGGACCCGAAAACGGATAATGCCCTGGGAGACCTCCTGTTCTGGAATGACCACAGTAACGGTGGAGAGTCCTCGGTCCAGGTAGCGTTGCTGCAGAGCCTTTCTCGCCTCTTCCACATCCCGAAAATGGCGCTGACTGCCGGTGAAGGGCGCCAGGGTCTTTTGGATCAGCTCCGGCGAAAGTATCTGGTTGTTCTCCACCTTAAAAGAGCGGATATCAAAACTGGGATCGGCATCCTGAGCCGGAACGGCGGTCGCGGGATTGAGGCTGGCCAGAAACAGGAGGCTGGCGGCTAGGGATCGTAGGAATTTCATCGCGCCGCCTGGTGTGTTCCTAAGTTGGGGTCAAGGTTCCCATTACTGAAAGCATATAAACATGTAAATCAGGGTAAATTTAATCAACTCTTTTGATGAGCGTCAATGGAGACGGCCTGGGTTGTTAGTCGTCTTCGCGGCGATATTCCCCTTCAATGACCTGGTTTTCTCTGGTGCCGGGTTGGGGCCGATCCCGTTCCAAAGGTGTGACCGGATCGCTGGGCTGATTCCGGGGGGGGGCAATGGGACGCACCATTGCCAACAGAAAAAGTCGCCGGACCCAGGGGATCAGTAGCAAAAGCCCCAGCACGTCGGTGACAAAGCCAGGCAACAGCAAAACGCCGCCTGCCACCAGAATGGCCAGACCCTCCATCATCTCCAGGGCGGGCACCTCCCCTCGGGCCATGCTTTGTTGTACCCGCATGGCGGTGCTGAGTCCCTGCTGGCGCATTAAAAGCCCACCCAGTACGGCGGTAAAGACCGAAAGCACAATGGTGGGCAGGGCGCCGATCACAGAGCCGACCTGAATGAGAAAATAGAGCTCGGTCAGGGGCAATCCGACCAATAACAACAGAACAATCCAAACTGGGTGCATGACTTTGACGCTCGAGGAACTCTTCTCTATCTTACCCCCTCTATGGATTCAATAAACCTCATCATCAGCACTTGTGCCGATAACGACCAGGCCGAGACCCTGGCAGCCGGTCTGGTTCAGACGGGGCTGGCCGCCTGTGTCAACCTGCTGCCAGGCGTGCGCTCCTTCTATGTTTGGGAGGGGAAGATGCAACGGGACGGGGAGGTGCTGCTTCTGATCAAGACGACAGCCAGCAATACCCCGCGACTCATGGGTGAGTTGGCACAACGTCACCCTTATGAGGTGCCTGAAATCATTGTCCTGCCGGTAACGGCGGGCCACACCCCTTATCTGGAATGGGTAAATCAATGCGTAAAATCCTAAGCTTCTGTTGTTTGCTGGGCCTCTCGTGGCTGATGAGTGACTCGGTTATGGCGGGGGATGAAGAGTTTCTCCAGGTCGATGAGGCCTTTCGTATCTCTGCTCAGGCGGTGGATGCCAAAAAGGTACGGGTTCGGTGGCAGATCGCTGATGGCTACTACCTCTATAAGAGCAAATTCCGATTCCGTTCTCACACCCCGGGCATTGAGGCTGGGGCTGCGCTTTTACCAGAGGCAGAGGTCAAACATGACCCCAACTTTGGTGAGGTTGATGTCTACCATCGACAGGTGGCCGTTGACCTGACCCTGGGCCGCCAAACGATCGAACCGGTGACACTCTCTTTGGAGGCCAAGATTCAGGGCTGTGCCGAGGCCGGGCTCTGCTATCCACCCCATGTTCAGCAGGTATTGATTCCGTTACCTCCGATGCCAGCAGAAAAGCCCCAGCCTGTTGACCGGGCAGAGATGGGGAAACAGGCAAACAAGCCGCTTCGGGGGATGAACGCCTTATTGGATATTGGGGCAAGAGAACCAGAGGCGGAGATCCCCAGCGTGGAAAAGGCTTTCCGTCTCCAGGCCGAGGTGGTGTCGCCGGACCGGTTGCGCTTGCAGTGGCAGGTTGCTCCCGGCACTTATCTCTACCAGGAAGCCATCAAAATCCTGCCCAAAGAGGCCGATAACAGGCCTCCACCGGTGAGCCTGGGCGCTATTGACTGGCCCAAGGCAAAGATCAAACACAACAGCATTAGGCCCGACGAAGAGATCGGGGATGTGGCGGTGTATGACCAGGATTTCTCGGTGGAGGTCCCCCTGGTCCGGGCCGTCTCTGAACCCGGAGCGCTGGAACTGGTGGTGAAGTATCAGGGGTGCGCCGAGGTTGGCGTCTGTTATCCGCCACAGCAGCAGAATATTCGGCTGGATTTGCCTGCTTTCGACAAAAAGGAGAGAGAGGCGGAAATTACGGGAGAAGAAAACAATCGCTCCTTGACGCAAGGGCGTGAGGTGCTCAATGAGCAAGACCAACTCTTGTCAAAGCTGACCTCCGCCTCCCCCTTCTTTGCGCTGCTGCTCAGCCTCGTTTTCGGGGTGTTGGTGGCCTTTACTGCCTGCATGTACCCGATGATTCCCATTCTCACCTCACTGATCGTGGGTCAAAGCGAGAAGATAACGACCACACGTGCGTTCAGTTTGTCACTTGCCTATACCCAAGGTATTGCAGTGACCTTTGGCGTCCTTGGCGGCATCATGGCGGCAGTGGGGAAGGAACTGGGTATTCAGGGTGCGCTGCAAACCCCGTGGGTGTTGGTGCCATCGGCTCTGTTGTTTGTGCTGCTTGCTCTGTCGATGTTTGGTTTCTATCAGATTCAGGTGCCTGCAGCGCTTCAATCACGCCTGAATGAAATGAGCAACAAACAGCAAGGCGGCTCCCTGATCGGCGTGGGTCTGATGGGTGTGCTTTCTGCACTGATCGTAGGTCCTTGTGGGGGGCCCGTGTTGCTTGCCGTGCTTGCTTTTGCTGCTCAGTCGCAATACATCCCTCTCGGTTTTCTGTATCTGTGGATATTCGGCACTGGCATGGGGTTGCCCTTGTTGCTGATGGGCGCGGGAGGTGGCGCGCTCCTGCCGAGAGCCGGTATCTGGATGGACACCGTCAAGGCTATCGGCGGGGTGATCATGCTTGCCCTGGCCATCAGCTTTCTGGAACGGTTGGCCCCAACCAGCATCCCCTATGCGCTGATCATGCTGATGTGGGGTGTCTTGATGATTGTGGTCGCTGTTTACATGGGGGCATTACGCAATTTGTCGATGGAGGCATCTGGCTGGAGCAAACTCTGGAAAGGTTTGGGCCTTGCCTTGTTGGTCTACGGTTCACTCATGCTGGTCGGTGTGGCCGCTGGCGGTAAGGACAGTCTGCAGCCACTGCGTGGCTTGGGCTTGGGTGGTGGCACTGCAAGCATGGAGGTAACCCATTTATCCTTCCAGCGGATCAAAACCAGTGCGGATCTGCAACGCGAGCTTAAGGCCGCCCAGGCCAAGGGGCAGCCGGTGATGCTGGATTTTTACGCCGATTGGTGTACCTACTGTAAGAAATACGAGAAATATGTTTTCACGGATCCCAAGGTACAGGCGACGCTAAAGGGCATGCATCTGATCCAGGCAGATGTCACTGCCAGCGATGATCAGGACAAAGCCCTGATGGCCGAACTGGGCATCCCGGCCCCCCCCGCCATTCTGTTCTGGGGCAAAGATGGCCAGGAACAGCGCAATTATCGGCTCATGGGCTACAAGGATGCTGCCCAGTTTGAGGCCCACGTTCGCAAACTGCTTCCTTGAATATCCACCTCATTGCCGTTGGTCAGCGCATGCCCGGTTGGGTGAGCGAAGGCTATCAGGAATACGCCAAGCGTCTGCCTGCCGAAACCCGCCTGCAACTGGTTGAGATTGCTCCGGGGCACCGTGGCAAAGGGGCTGATCTGGCCCGGGCCATGCGTGACGAAGGCCAGCGCATGCTGGCGGCAGTTCCCCGTCAGGCACTGGTGGTTGCCCTGGAGGTGGGAGGACGCTCCTGGAGCACCGAGCAACTGTCGCAGCAGATGGCGCAATGGCTGGGACAGGGCCGGGATGTTGCCCTTCTGGTGGGTGGGCCAGAGGGACTGGCATCGGATTGTCTGGCCGTGGCCCAGCAGCGTTGGTCGCTGTCGCCTCTGACCCTGCCTCACCCATTGGTGCGGGTGGTGGTGGCTGAACAGCTCTACCGGGCCTGGACCTTGCTCCGTGGCCATCCTTATCATCGGGGCTGATGTCATGTTGTACTTGGCCTCCCGCTCGCCCCGACGCAGTCAGTTACTGGCACAAATCGGCGTGGATTTTGCGCAAATGGATGTGGAGATCGAAGAGGTTTCCCGGCCGGGTGAACCGGCAACGGATTACGTCCGGCGAATGGCGCGGGAGAAGGCCCAGGCAGGCTTTAGCGTCTTGGATGGTAAATGTCCGGTGCTGGCGGCGGATACCGATGTGGTGGTGGATGGCCGTATTTTGGGTAAGCCGACTGATGAGGAGTGTGCGCTGGCCATGCTGTCGGGTCTTAGCGGCCGCACCCATGAGGTGATGAGCGCTGTGGCCCTGATCTGGCCCCAGGGTGAAGCCAGTCGTTTGAGCATCAGCCAGGTTGGCTTTCGCATCCTGACTGAGGCTGAGATGCGTGCCTACTGGCGCAGTGGAGAGCCAGCAGACAAGGCTGGCAGCTATGCCATTCAGGGGCTGGCAGCCCTATTTATCGACCGTTTGCAGGGCAGCTACTCCGGGGTCATGGGACTACCCCTGTTTGAGACAGCGACACTCCTGGCAGAGGCCGGGTTGAGCCCTGTCTGGATTCAATAACGAGAATAAGATGAGTGAAGAGATTCTGATCAATGTCACCCCGCCGGAGACCCGTGTGGCGGTGATCGAAAATGGTTCTGTGCAGGAGGTGTTGATCGAGCGGTTGCGCCGCCGCGGGGTGGTGGGCAACATCTATCAAGGCGTGGTCTCCCGGGTCCTGCCCGGCATGCAGGCGGTGTTTGTAGACATCGGTCTGGAGCGGGCGGCTTTTTTGCACGCCTCGGACATCTTTAATGATCAGGGCGAGCCCCGGCAAGAGCCCATCGAAGAGGTGCTGTGTGAAGGCCAGACCCTGATCGTCCAGGTGGTGAAAGACCCTCTGGGCAGCAAGGGTGCCCGCCTTACCACCAATCTCTCGCTGCCATCGCGCTATCTGGTCTACATGCCCTCGCTGAAAAATGCCGGGGTTTCCCAGAAGATCGTGGATGAGGATGAACGCCAGCGACTGCGTGCTCTGCTGACCACACCGGAAGGAGAGAAGGTGGAACAGGTTGGCGGCTTCATTGCCCGTACCGCTGCCGAGGGTGCCACCGAGGAGTCCCTACAGGCCGATATTCGCTATCTGTCGCGCCTCTGGTCCTCGATCCATGAGCGCTTGAATGGAGGATCGGCACCACGGCTGATTCACGAAGACCTACCCCTGGCATTGCGTGCCCTACGGGATCTGGTCAATCCCGAGGTGGAAAAGATCCGGCTGGATTCCCGCGTTGCCTGGCAAAGGGCGCTCGATTTTGCCGGGGAGTTCATTCCCGAGATGACGGCCAAAATCGAATACTATCCCGGTGCCCGCCCTATTTTTGACCTCTATGGGGTGGAGGACGAAATCCAAAAGGCCCTGGAGCGCAAAGTGGAACTCAAATCCGGCGGTCATCTGGTGATTGATCAGACTGAAGCCATGACCACGGTGGATGTGAACACCGGCGCCTTTGTCGGTCATCGTAACCTGGAGGAGACCATCTTCAAGACCAACCTCGAGGCAGCCCAGACCATTTGCCGACAACTGCGGATCCGCAACCTGGGCGGCATCATCATCATCGACTTCATCGACATGGCTGACGAGGAGCACAAACGCCAGGTGCTGCGGGTGATGGAGCGCTGCTTGCAGCACGACCACGCCAAGACCAGCCTTTCGGAGGTGTCGGCTCTGGGACTGGTGCAGATGACACGCAAGCGCACCCGGGAATCGCTGGAACACATCCTCTGCGAGTCCTGCCGCTGTTGCAGTGGCCGTGGCACCATCAAATCGCCGGAGACCACCTGCTATGAAATCTTCCGTGAACTCATGCGCGAGAATCGCCAATATGATGTCGAGCAACTGCTGGTGCTGGCTTCACAGGAGGTGGTGGATCGCCTGCTGGACGAAGAGGCGGACCATTTGACCGAGCTGGAAGAATTCCTGGAAAAGCCCATCAAGCTGCGTGTGGAACCGCTCTATACCCAAGCGCAGTTTGACATCGTTCCGGTGTAGCAGGTCAGGGATCATCATGAAACGCCTTGCCAAGCCGAGTCAGCATCTGCTCGTCCTTTCTCTCGTCCTGACGGCAATCTTTACCGGCCTGGCCCGATTGATTCTGCCGCAGATCGATCTGCGCCCGGAACTGGAACAGATGGCAGAACAAGCGCTGGGCGCCAAAGTGACACTGGAGCGGGTCAAGCTGAAATGGCAGGGTTTTGGCCCAAAGGTCTATCTGGAAGGCGTACGCCTGGCCAGTCGCGATGCCAAACGCCCTCCCTTGTATCTGGGGCGTTTGCAGGTCGGACTGGGGACCTGGTCCTCTTTGCTGAAGGGCGAGCCCGTGGTGGAGACCCTCTCTCTGCTCAACGCCCGGGTTCGTCTGCAACGCCATCCCGATGGCCATATCGGTTTGTTGGGGCTTTCGGTAGACAACGAGAGAGAGGCCGATGCGACACCGGCCAACTTCGATTTGGCAGAACTCCCTGCGGGTTTGGGTCTGGTCAACGCCGATATCCTGCTCTATTCCACCCAGGGCAAGCCGCCGTTACATCTGCAGAAGGTCAATCTGCGGTTGCGTCGGTCCGATGAGGATCTGAACCTTCAATTTCAGGGGCAGTTGGCCGCCGTGGGCTCGGTCTCACCCCGACTGACAGCCCTGCTACACCTAAAAGGTGAACCCAAACAGTGGGGCCAGCTCAATGCCGATTTCTATGTACAGGGCGAAGAGCTGCCCTTGCACAGCCTTTTATCACACTTTCTGTCCACTGAATTGACCCTTCAGGGCGATCTGGGGCTGCGGCTTTGGGGGCGGATTGAATCAGGCACCCTGGTGGAACTGGAGGGGGAAACCCATCTGGAGGCGTTCGCCCTCCATCGCCAAGTGGACAAGCTGAGCCTTGCCTATAACCTTAACCAGGTCAGCGGACAATTCCGCTGGCGTGATCACGGATCGGACTGGCAGCTACAGGTTGCCAGCCTCAAGCTCCGGCGCCAGGGCATCGACTGGCCCGCCTCTGCCATTACTCTGCGAGGCTGGCGTGAACAGGGTCGTCTGGCCCGGCTGGCGGGTGGTGCCCGTTTTTTGCGGCTGGAAGATGTCCTGGGGATTTTGCAACTGGCCCCACCGCAGGAAAAAGAGCAGCTGCTGACCTGGCTGCAGCAGGCTCAACCCTCGGGGGATGTCAAGAATCTCACTTTTCATGCCGAGTTGGAGCCAGCACTGCACTGGCAGGTTGAAACCAGCGTCGATCAACTGGCTACCCGTGCCTGGCAAGAGGTACCGGCCCTCTCGGGGCTGAACCTCCATGTTCGCGCCGATGATCAGGGGGGCGTGGCTGATATCCAGGGCAAAGAGATGAACCTGGTCTTTGCCAATGATTTCTTCCGCCATCCCCTCAATATCCGCCAGCTGGCTCTGCCTTTGCAGTGGAAGCACTATCCTCAGGGCTGGTATCTGGGCTCAAAACAGCTGCGGCTGGATACGGCGGATTTTGCCACGCGCACCGGTTTTAACCTCTCCCTGTCCAACGGGGGCCAGCCCTATCTGGAACTGGAATCCCAGATAGAGAATGTTGCGGTTGATCGGATCTATCGTTACCTGCCTGCTGGCGTGATGAAGGATCGCCTGGAACATTGGATAGAAAATGCCCTGGTTGCGGGTCGTGTGTCCCAGGCCAGTGTGTTTTTTGAAGGACCACCTCTGGATTTCCCCTTTGATGAAAGACCCAGCGGACGTTTTGAGGCAACCCTGGATGTGGAAGGTGTGACCCTGAAATACCAGGATGAATGGCCTCCGTTGAAAGAGGCCAAAGCAGAGCTGCGCTTCGTGAACAACACCTTTACCGGCCTGGTCAAAGAGGCCCGGATTGGTCAAAGCCAGGTGAAGGGGATCCGGGCCTTTATCCCGCAAATGGATCCTGCCGAGCCACTGGAGCTGGAGGGGCGTGTTGTCGGACCTTTGGCGGATGAGCTGATGGTATTGACCGATACCCCATTGAAAAAACGTTTTGGTGAGAGGGCTGCCGGTATCGAGGGCAGAGGGCAGGCTGAGCTGGCGATTCATCTGGTGGAACCGTTAAATAGCGACGATCCCAGAGAGTCCCGGGTGCAGGGCCAGCTGACCTTCAACAACAGTGGCTTGGCAATGCCGAAATGGCAGTTGGTATTGGAGCAGATTAATGGCCAGTTGCATTTCGATGATCAGGGCGTTTGGGCGGAAGGGATACAGACTCAATCCTTGGGGTCGAAGCTGAGTATCGATGTCCTGATGCCGAAAAAAGGTCCGAAGCGGACAGAAATCCACGCCAAAGGGCGTTTGGCCGTCAAGACCCTGACCGACCACTTTGCTGACATGCACTTTCCCCATATTCAAGGCAGTTCGGAATGGCAGCTGGTGCTCGATATCCCCCATTCCCGCCTGAAACCCAAAGCATCCACCCAATTACACCTGAAATCAGACCTCAAAGGGGTGGCCATTGATCTGCCTGCCCCTTTGGGCAAATCGAGCAAAGCGGCCAGATCCTTTCGGCTGGACTTGACGCCAACAGACAGCGACAAACCCATGCCGATTCGGGTGCATCTGGGGGATCAGGCAGATGCCTATCTGGAGTTTCAAAAGAAACAGGGTAAGCGAGAACTGGCCCGCGGTGAAATCCGACTGGGTGGAACCAAGGCAAAACGCCCTGAAAAACCCGGCTTGGCCGTGCGGGGCAGGCTGTCTCGTTTTCAACTCGATCCCTGGGTGAACACAGTTTCCCGTGGTGGAAGTCGTGGTGGCGAGAGTGTGACGCTGGGCGATCTGCCCAGAGTGGATGCTCACTTTGGCCGTTTTGAATATCAGGGCATGGCCTTTGATGACATCCGCATCCAGGGCGCGCCCAAGGATGGTGGCTGGCAGGCCATGCTGGACAGCCCGGCCATCAAGGGCAGGCTCTCCCTGCCCGCCGATCTGCACCTGGGTCGGGTGCGGCTGGATTTGGATCATTTCGTCATCAATACCAAGCGTTCCGGTGGCAAGAAATCCCGCTCTGACCCCAGCCGATCAGACCCCCGTGGCCTGCCTGGCATCGACATCAGTGGACGGCGCCTGACCTGCAATGGCCAGTCCCTTGGGCGGTTCAAATTGCGGGCAGACCCGGTTAAAGATGGTCTGCGCTTCTCTATCCTCCGCCTGGACTCAGACTGGATGCAGCTGGATGGCGAGGGCTATTGGCGCTATCGCTCTCCCTATCCTCAAGCCGGAGCCAGTTTTTATGCCAAAGTGAAGCGCATGGGCCACCTGCAACGGGCCATCACCGGCGAGGCGGACATCAAAGAAGCGCCTGGTACGATCCGCGCCGACCTGCGCTGGCCCGGTGCCCCCAGTGACGTGGGCAATCTGGAGCTGAGCGGCTGGCTGAATCTGGACCTGGGCAAAGGCCGGTTGGAAGAGGTTGACCCGGGTGCTGGTGGCCGCTTGTTCGGGCTGTTGAACCTGGGGGCCCTGACCCGGCGCCTGAGTCTGGACTTCTCCGATCTCTTCGGCAAAGGCTTTGCCTTCGACAAAATCGCCGGGCGCTTTGAGTTGGAAAGTGGACTGGCCTATACCAACAACCTCAATATTGATGCGCCCACCGGCGTCATTCGGGTACGCGGCGATGCCCATCTGGTCAAACGAACCTACGACCAGCGGGTCGAGGTGACGCCCGATCTCACGGGAGCGGTAGCCACCGCCGGTGTAGTGGCCGGGGGGCCGGTGGTGGGCGCTGTGTTATTCGCTGCCAACAAAGTGGTCGGTAAAGAGGTGAACAAGGTCAGTACCTTCCACTACCGGATCAAAGGCCCCTGGGAGAATCCCAAAATTCTGGACAAAGACGGCCGTCCTTTGAAAACGCGGAAAGTCGAATCGAAGCCATTTGATATTCACAATCGGAATTGAGTTTGGCCTATTAAGTACTGGGTTAAAAATAAAAATTGTCCTGTGGTTTTCACCTTCTTAGTAATGAGCTATCGCCAAAGGCTATTGTACGTGCCAGCATGTGCGAACTCGTGTGCTTTATCTGTGGGTTATCAAAACACCTGTCAGGGTTATGCCAGGCTGTTTGGTGGTGACGGCTAAGGAGCACGGCTAAAATAGATAAGCCCCGGTTAATGACTGATTCAGCGGGGCTTTTCTATAATAGAAACTCTATTCGTTATGGATCAATCGAGTCTGATAACCCCATTGATCGCATTATTCATCGGTGAGTAAAATTATTCGGCGGTCGGAAAATTCACGATTCAAGACCTGACCCTTAAGCCTCAACATACCCATAAGTATTAATCCCACCCTGTAGCCCAATAGGATCACTCTCAATATACCGTCCGGTGCTTGGGTCATAGTCCCTAAAGTAGTTGTAGTTAAGGCCCGTCTCCGCATCAAAATACTGGCCAGGAAACCGCAGGTTAAACGTCAGCCTGTTCCCATCCCCATCCGGGTCTTCATTCGGCGCACTGTCCCCAAAAGGTCTATTTGTTATGCATCAATCGAGTCTGACCCTTTTGATCGGACAGCTACGTAAGGAACGGGGACTCACCCAACAGGGGTTGGCCGACTTGGCCGGGGTGCATCTGACGCAGATTCAGCGATATGAGGCAGGCACCGCTCAGCCAACGCTGGAGGTGATGAAGAAACTGGCCGTGGCCTTGGCAGCCAGCACCGACTGGCTGCTGTTCGAGGACGACGAACGCGGGCCGGATGATGAACTGAAGCTACAGTTCGAGGCCCTGCGGCAATTTGACGGGGAAGAACGCAAGACGGTTTTAGAGGTGCTGGATGGCCTGATCCTAAAGCACCAAGCCAAACGGATGGTGCAGAGAAACCAAAGCCAGATAGCTACAAGAGACACCGCGAAAACGGCAGTTTAGGTAAGCAGCTAAAAGATAGAAACCAAAGGAAAGAAAGCGCTGACCCAGGGTGTTCGAGCACCCCAGGCCAGCTAACCACAACCGATATCAGAGGTATCAGTCATGGCTAACGACCATTGTACGGGTGAGGCTCGCCCGATCCAAAAAACCAATGAGCGCCGCTTGACGGTGCGACAGACCCTTTACCAGTATCCACCGCGTAAGGATGATCCGCCCCAGCAGCTGCGGGAGAAGTGGGTGCCCTGGTTGCAGATGAAAGGAGTGTGGCTGGAACAGGCCGGGTTCGATATCAAAACACCCGTTAAGGTCAGGGTCATGCCTGGCTGTTTGGTGGTGACCGCTGAGGAGCAAGGCTAAAATAGAAAAGCCCCGGTTAATGACTGAT
>JBNKLG010000017.1:0-39066 GCA_050292235.1 Sedimenticolaceae bacterium
GGTCTCGCTGCGGTAGTAGTTGCCGGTGCCCAGGTGGATGTCGGCCCGGGCCGACAGGGAGGCGATGGCTGTGAGCAGGAGCAGGGCGCGGCTGAATGAGGGAAATGGCATGGCTAACGCCTGTTCAGGGGGTGGCGGGTTGGGGTGTAGGGGATTTGCAGGGGGATGGGCCGTTGTCGGGAACAGGGGTGGGGGCCGCAGGTGGAGTCACGCACTCTTGTGCTGCGTTATCCCAATCCTCGCCCTCTTCACAATAGCTGGAGGATATGTAACCGGTAACGCCAAACTGTTTTGGGGTGCCATATAGAGCGATCCCATTATGCTCATACAACCACCATGACACGCAATTCGGGTCAGTTTCCACTACCCAAAATACAGCGCTATAACCAGCAGATGGTTGGTCCCAATGCCCTGACGCATTCCACCACCCGATTAAGGCGCCGCAGGCATCTGCCTTGTTGTCAAAACCAATGGTTCCCGGAGGTGCACTGGTCGTTCGGTACAGGGTAATAGCCTGAGAGGTGGCTGGCAGCGATAGTACAAAAGCAAAAATAAAAAAACGCGTGAGAACAACAGAATCCAGAACGGATCTCACAACACTCCTCCATAAGCAGAAACAAGACAGCAACTCGAGCTCCTCTGCCAGGATTGCAGGTGAAAATAAGCTGACGGGAGCCTAGCGGAAAGTCCGGGGCTTTGTCAAACCCGAACAAGACTTACCCCTCCCGGGACCAGAATCAGCAGGGCGACAGCGGGCTGATTTGAGCATCAACCTACCTGCTTGCAGATAGGGGATCGATTCCTTTGCCACGCACCAGACGATCGCTACTGAGCGCACGGAGAAAGGCGACGATATCCTTCACCTGCTGCTCAGTCAGCGGGTTACGCTCAACCTGGGTCAGGGTGTGATCCTGGGCAGACCAGTAAGAATAGACACCGCGGTCCCTATCATTGGCCATGGGCAGCCCCACTTGTACCGTGGCCATGATGCGGACCACCTCAGACAAGTCATCGACCGAACCATTGTGGAGGTAGGGTGCGGTCAAAGCGACATTACGCAATGAGGGAACCCGCCATATCCCCGGCACTGCTGGCTCAAGGGAGTCCGCCAACCCACGGTCTTTGACCAGACCATAACGCTGCTGATAGAGCGATGCCTTTGCCGGGAAAAACCGGTACGGGGCGTTGCCGGGAAAAAGGCTGGCCCCACTGAAATTCGGCCCGGAATGGCATTGTACGCAGCCCACGGATTCAAACAGCGCCATGCCCCGAAGCTGAGCCGCGCTCAACGCCTGGCGATCTCCTTTCACAAAACGGTCATAGGGTGAGTCCGGCGTAATGAGGGTGCGCTCGAAAGCGGCAATGGCGGCCACAATTTCATCGATGTCCTGACGACTCTTCTCCCCAAAGGCCTGCCGGAAGGCTGCAGCATAACTGGGGTTCTCCCGCACCCGCTGCTCAACCGCGGCATGAGAAGGCATGCCCATCTCAACCGGATTGATCAGTGGGCCTTTGGCCTGTTCTTCCAACGAAGCAGCCCGGCCATCCCAAAACAGGACCGATTGAAAGGCAGCGTTCCAGACCGTCGGGGCATTGCGCCCCCCCACCTGACCATGAATACCCAAGGCGGTGGCACGACCATCTGCGCCAGCGCGGGCCTCCAGCTCATGACAAGAGGCACAGGACAACTGGCCATCTGCCGACAGGTTTTTATCGAAAAACAGTTGCCTCCCCAGCTTGGCCTTAGCCGCTGTCCAGGGGTTTTCCGGTGGACTGGGTGCCTGATCCGGCAAGGGCCGCCACAGGGTTTTGCCCACCACTGACGCTCCGACATCAACGCGGGGCATGTCGAAAGGCTGCTCCGCCTTCATGGGTTGCAACTCGACGGAGGCAACCAACCAGTCCGGCATGGCGGCGATGAGAAAGATCAGTGTCAGTTTGGCAGCGAAGGCAAAGACCCCCATGCCCAAACCCAGGGTCAGCATCCATTTGCCGCGCCCGCTAAGCCCGCCACTGGGTGCCAACTCCCGAGCAACCAGACTGACCAGCACGACAGCGGCAATCAGGACAAAGACCAGGCCCATGGCCAGCAGATGGAGATTTTGGGGACTCATGGCAGCTTCCTCGATAAGACGACTTACCCTGAAAACTAGCTCCGCTACGCGCCCCTGACTGTGCCTTTTGCTACAGAGTGATCAAAAATCGGGCGCGGCCAGGCGGCGCAAGGCCGGTGCATCCAAAATCTCCACCACCCCGCGCCGGGTACGAACCAGACGCTGATGCACAAATTCACCCAACAAGCGGGCGATCACCTCCCGCGTGGTGCCCAGGTGTCCGGCGAGCTGCTGCTGGGTCATGCGCAGCTGGCCATCCGCCGCCGCATGGGAGAGCAGAAAAAGCGCCAGACGTTGCCTGTGTGGGCTGGCGTGCAGCTGCTCCAGCTCGGCCATCAGGCGAAACACCAGCGTAGAGAGATTGCGCACGGTCAAATCCTGTATCACCGGCTCACGTTCGAACAGCTGACGGTAGAGGGGGCCAGGCACCAGGGCCACATGGCTGGCCTCTTCGGCCTGGACCCAGGCGGGATAGAGCAGGTCGTTAAAGAGGCAATTGAGGGCGAGCACGCAGGTCTCGCCCGGATCGATGAAGTAGAGCGTGGCCTCGGTGCCCTTGGGCGTCAGGGTATAAACCCGCAACCGCCCTTTCAGCACCAGATAGGCCCCGGAGATGGACTGCCCTTTATGGATGATGGGGCCTCCGGGATCGCAGCGATGCTGAACCAGCCCCTGAGCAAATTGTCGCTGGCCTTGCGGACTGAGTTGCCGATAGAGGTCCAGGGATTGAATTTCGTCAGGGGCGGTCATTCCTCACCTCAGGCTGCTCGAAAGAAGGTATCTCCCGGCGTGGCAGTGGTCACTTCGGTGATGCCGTCGAAGGGCAGCCCCACCCGCTCGTGGGCACGCCTGACCGCCTCAGCATCCGGTGCCATGGTAAAACAGAAGGCACGCCCTTCATCATAGCTGAGGTGTATCCGCAAGGACACCACACCTTCAGCCTGACAGGCATCCAGATACTGGGCATAAAAGCCTTCAAAGGCATCCACATCGATCTGCTCGGGAAAGGTGCCCTGGGCACGATCATGGGTATCGATAAAAAAACGCATGGGGGTCATTTGAGTTCTCCTGTGAAAAAGCTGCAACAGGCAGCTTTGTTCAGTCTGCCCAGGCCAGCCCCCCGGCTCTGTACCCTTTGGTACAAAAGACAGCATCCAGCCGAACGCCCCCTTTTCCCCTAGAATATTCTGCTTGACCCACAAGGATCCCCTATGGCCCGCAAACACTGGAAAGGCTTTGCATTCTGGACAATAGCCCTGGTTGTGATCGCCATCATCGCCCTCTTGCTATTCATCTCTCAGCCAGTCTGGGTAAAAGCTGTGCCTTCGCCCTTGAGCGCGGATAGCCAACGCATGGAGAAGATTGTCCGCACCCTTTCGGAGGACTATTTCCCGAGGAACCACCGCAGTATCGCCAATCTCAACCAAACCCGGGATTTCATCAGCAGCCATTTCCAGCACATGGGCTGCCAGCTCAGCTATCAGTCCTATCCCATCAACGACAACGAATACAGCAACATCAGCTGTCTGTTTAACCCGGGCAAAGGCCCGCGCCTTATCGTCGGCGCCCACTATGATTCCTACGCTAAAACCCCGGGAGCCGACGACAATGCCAGCGGTATCGCGGGCCTGATCGAAATCGGCTATTTATTGAGCAAGGCCGATCTGAATACAGAGGTGGAACTGGTCGCCTATACGCTGGAAGAGCCGCCTTTCTTCGGCACCACCAGCATGGGCAGTTACTATCATGCCCTCTCCCTGGCCGATCAACACATTCCCGTCGCCGGGGTTTTCGTGTTGGAGATGATCGGCTATTTTGATGAGACCTATCCCTCTCAGGATTACCCCCTCTCTCTACTCAAGGTCTGGTATCCCAACCGGGGCAATTTCATTGGCGTAATCGGCAACATGGCGCAGCGGGACTTTACCAAAGCGGTCAAGCGCAGCATGGCCAGCACCACGGAGCTGGCCGTTTACTCCATCAATGCCCCCGGCCCCCTCTCCGGCATCGACTTTTCTGACCACCGGAATTACTGGGAATTCGGCTTTCCTGCCATCATGATCACCGACACCGCTTTTTACCGGAACCGGGCCTACCATCAGCCAAACGACACCTGGGACCGGCTGAACTATCGCAAAATGGGGCTGGTTGCAGTTGCGGTATTTGAGGCGGTGAAGGCTGTCTCTGCGAAAGCAGAAAACTAGGCCTGATCAGCCCAGGCCTCTGGCGTAAAGGTTTTGACGCTGAGGGCATGCAACTCGCCACTGGCGACCAGATGTTTCACCGGATCTTGCACCTTGCGGTGTTGTTGCAGACGGGGCAATCCGGCGAATTCCGGACTGATGACGGTGACTTCCAGATTGCAGCCTTCACCACTGACATGGATCTCGGCCTCGGTAAAATTCGCCTCAATCAGGGTTTTAATGGCCTCGAGCTCCATGGTCTCTCCTAACAGCAGCTTGGCTTTAATGAATGGAGATCTGATTTTACGGCCCCTTCCAGCCAGGATGCCAATAGGTTGCCAATCCAATGGTCGCCCCTCCAAGTTAGAGTGGGCAGCCATTCCCCAGTGCCATCAATCCCCGCTGGAGTTGATTTTGTTGCTGTGGCAGTCGCTGCAACCCACCATGTGGCCTTTGGGGAAAGTTGCCTGTTTGCTGCCAGTGCACATTTTGCCGCGTTCACATTCCACATTGAAGACCCGTGCCGTTGAGGTTCGTGACAATACCGTACCCAGGCCGTCATTACCGTGGCAAGTGCGGCAATTGTCACCGCTGCGCGCCTCTTTGTGATGTTTATTCCAATAGCTGCTGTCCACCGCGTGCATACCGTGCGGCCCCTTCATCGACAACCTGTACTTGCCACTATCCGCAAAAGCGCTGGCTTCATGGCAGGCCGTACACTCGGCCACGGTACCCGTATGTCCCTGAATCTGCGTTGCGGCGATATTGTCGTTGGCCAGAGGATTGGCATTGGGCCACTCGGCATGGGTCGCCCCATGACAGCCTTCACACATGAGCCCCCCGTGACCGGTACTCACTCTGTAGAGCTTGGGGTTGCCGTCCGATGCCCTGCCTTCAGCCACCACATTTTCGGCAAACTGTTTGTTGCCGGGCACGATAGGCGTGGCTTTGGTGTCACCCTGGCGATAGGCCTGCAGCAGACGAATGCCATCCGGATTGCCACTGCTGTCTTCGGGGTTGGTGAGCACATCCGAGCCCCCGGCCAGGTTGTCCATGGCATTGCCGGTATGGCAGGAACCACAGCCCGGTTCGTTGGCCCAGGGCACGCGTAGCGTGGCCATGTTTTTGTAGAAGTCAGAACCAAGATGAAAATTGCCAGGATTGGCAGGGGAAACATCCTTGGAGAAATCATTTCCCACCTGGGACATATTACCGTGACAGTCCTGACAGACCAGACCGCCATTGGCCATGGCACCGCGCATACACTGGGTGTTTTTACCCGGATGGCAGCTATAACAGGTCTGGCCAAGCACTTTCTGGGTCAGAAGAGGGTCGCGTTTGTTGCCCTGGGCATCCACCGCTGGCGGCATTTCGGGGAACAGTTTCTGCCCATCCAGTCCTGCCACATCAGCATGGTGACCGTGCATGACATTGGACATGGTCTGATGTTTGACCTGATCCCGCCCATTGGCCAAAGAACCACCATTGAAGTTTTGATCATTCTCCGGTCCCAATGGACCCAGCTGAGCCAGATCCAGTGCCGGGGTGTAGTGGCAGGTCTGGCAAACCACCGGCTTGTTGGCCTTGCCAGTCGCTGCATCGTAGCCTTGGTCCAGATGAGTACCATGCTTCAGGTCATGCAGACGCAGGATGTTGAGATCCGAGGCCCACTCCACGCTGGCGGCAGTGGGCACATCGGCAGAAGGGTCCTCAATGGAAGCCGCCACATCCACGCCATTATCCGCCAGACGTTTGACTGCGCTGCCATTTCCACCATCGACCTGGCTCGAGTGGCAAGTCTGACATTGTGCCTCACCGGAGATCGGCAGCACCGTATCCAAAGTATCCACCACATTACCCGCCACCCTGGCCTGCACCCGCATCAGCGGATAGGGATTCTGACGGCCACTGTCGTCATAGACCGAGATGGGCACCCCGGCCGCTTCAAACAGGTTGAGGTCGGCGGTATAACCGAAGGGAAAGCTGGTGAAGAAGGGCAACGTCCCCAGATGCTCATTGAACGCCTGCGGTTCATTGAGCAGATAAGGGCTGCTCAGACCCGGCATGGCCTGCTGCGAGGCAGTGAGCTGGCCATCACCCAGATAAAAACGCTCCACATCCGGTACTGGCAGGCCCAAATCAACATTGTCCCCGGCATTGGCCGCATAGAAACCGGGCAAAACGCCCTGGGGATAAAAGGCATCATAGGCAGCCAATGCAATTTCCCAGAAACTGGTCTTATAGAGACCACCGTTCTTCGCCAGTTGTGGGCTTAACGTCAGGGCTGGATCATTGGCATTGCTGGCAGCAGAGTAGACCAGGGACACCTCGCCCTCGCCCATCACCCGCGGGGTGACACCGCGTTCAACGACCTGGGCGTGGACAACGTTGAAGGGCGGCAGAATACTGGAGATACGGGTATCCAGATCGCCACAGTGCATACCCAAATCGTTGATTGCCAGCAATCGATACCGGCCATTAGAGTCGATGGCCTGCTCCAATACCGGGGCCGCTGGCACAACGCCGGCGTTGCTGCTGCTGGAGTTGATCGAAACGGCATTGAGCAATTGCACCTGGATGGTCACCGTTACCGCAGCCGAAGTGGCGCCAGCGCTGTCCCTGACTTGATAACCGAAGCTGTCCTGACCGCTGAAGCCCGCATTCGGTGCATAGCTGAAGGAACCATTGGCATTCAGGGTAAGCGAGCCCTGGCTGGTGCCGCTGACCAACACCGCAGTCAGCGCATCACCATCGGCATCGCTGTCGTTGGCCAGCACACCGGGTGCTGCAATATTCAATGACTGATCCTGGTTCAGGCTGTAGCTCTCGGCCTGGGCCTGTGGCGCCTGGTTGCCGCTTTGGGCTACGCGAATGGAAACGCCGGCGGAACAGCTTCTACCTCGGCGATCTCTGCCATCCAAAGTAGCACGATAGGTGCCCGCAGTGTCATATCGAACAGCAACTGCCCTGGTGGTAGCATGGGAAGGACTGCCACCGGAAAAACGCCAACTGTAACGATAGGGTGAACGGCCAGAAACTCTGCCGACAAAACTGATACTCTGCCCTGCCACAATACTGCCCGAGGAGGGCTGGGTAGTGATGGTGCATGTGGCACCTCTACTTCTGTCACTCTTCGAATGTTCATCAGCCAACGACGCCCCACTGGCCAAAAACATCAGGCCAAAAGTCATCATGACTAACGGCATTTTGGCGACTTTCGTCTGGCTCAGTTTGGCTTCGTTCATCAGGCAGCTCCCGGCAGGATTTATGAAATCTGGTTGAACCAGACAATCAAACCGTCCTTGATAAACTCTTATAATTGATAATTATCAATTATATTTCAGGGTAGCGTTCGATACAAGAAAAACCCAGTAGCCCAACCTGTCTGCATGGCTACGTTGTTTAAGAAACCACCCAAGAACGGCGGCGAACCTCATGAAGATATTTGCCCTGGCATGGACAGGATTATGGTTAACGATCAGAGCTCGCGAGTGGCGAGAAAACGCACCTCTGGCCAGCGCTCTTCGGCCAGTTGCAGGTTGACCCGGGTTGGCGCCAGGTAGACCAGTTGATCATCGCCATCCAGAGCCAGGTTTTCGTAGTTCTTCTCCCGAAAACGTTCCAGCATGCTGGTATCAGCACACTGAATCCAACGGGCAGTGGCCACGCTGACCGCCTCCATATGCGCCTCGACCTTGTACTCGTCCCGCAGGCGCTGGGCCGCCACCTCGAATTGCAGAATACCCACCGCACCCAGGATGAGGTCGTTGTTTTTCAACGGACGAAAGGATTGAGTGGCCCCCTCCTCTGACAGTTGCAACACGCCTTTCAGCAACTGCTTGCCTTTGAGGGGGTCCTTCAGCACCACGCGACGAAAAAGCTCCGGAGCGAAGAAGGGAATGCCCTCGAACTTGAGCTTTTCACCATCGGTAAAGGTATCGCCAATCTGAATGGTGCCGTGGTTGTGCAGGCCGATGATATCGCCCGGCCAGGCCTCTTCCACATGGGCCCGCTCATCGGCCTGGAAGGTCACGGCATTGGCGATCTGCACCGTTTTGTCGATGCGCACCGGTTTCATCTTCATTCCTTTGGTATAGCGGCCTGAACAGACGCGCAAAAAAGCGACCCGGTCGCGGTGCTGGGGATCCATGTTCGCCTGAATCTTGAACACGAAGCCGCTGAACGCCTCTTCCGAGGGTTGCACCTCGCGCTGGGCCGTCTGGCGAACCAGGGGCATGGGGGCGTAGTCAACGAAGGCATCGAGCAGCTCTTTGACGCCAAAGTTGTTAATGGCCGAGCCGAAGAAGACCGGGGTCTGGCGTCCGGCCCGATAGGCCTCCAGGTCGATCTCATGGCTGGCGCCCTGTACCAGTTCCACCTCTTCCCGCAGTTCATCGGCCTGATCACCCACCACCTCATCCAAGCGGGGATTGTTGAGACCGGGAATCAGCTCACCCTCCTGGATACGACCCCCATGGGTGGGGCTATAGAGATAGGTCGTATCGTTTCTCAAGTCATACACACCTTTGAACCGCTTGCCCATACCAATGGGCCAGGAGGCCGGAGCACATTGGATGCCCAGCACGCTCTCCACTTCATCCAGCAGTTCCATGGGATCACGACCCTCGCGGTCCAGCTTGTTGATGAAGGTAAGAATGGGGGTATCGCGCAGACGGCACACCTCCATCAGTTTGATGGTGCGCTCCTCCACGCCCTTGGCCACATCAATCACCATCAGCGCCGAATCCACCGCAGTGAGGGTGCGGTAGGTGTCCTCAGAAAAATCCTCGTGCCCTGGTGTATCGAGCAGATTCACGACCCGGCCATTGTGAGGGAACTGCATCACCGATGAGGTCACCGAAATGCCACGCTCCTGCTCCATTTTCATCCAGTCAGAAGTCGCATGCCGCGCCGCCTTACGCCCTTTGACTGTTCCTGCCAACTGGATGGCGCCACCAAACAGCAACAGTTTTTCCGTTAGGGTGGTCTTACCCGCATCGGGGTGGGAGATGATGGCGAAGGTGCGTCGCTTCGCCAATTCGTCTTCGACTTTGGACATGGTCAGATCCGGGAAAATTGGCAAATTATCCGCGAAAGCGCTCTCTACTGCCAGCAGGAGCGAATAGAACAAAGAACCAGACCCGCATCCGCCCGAACTCTGGCCCGGCTCCAATATGAAAATCCCTTATCATTGACCAGATGAGCGAACCGTTAACCAATCCCACCCCCTACTACCGCCTGGACCCAGACCGGGTGCTGCAGGCCATCGAGTCCACCGGCCTGCGCTGTGATGGCCATTTGATGGCGCTCAACTCCTATGAGAACCGGGTCTATCAGGTGGGTATCGAAGATGAAGCGCCACTGGTGGCCAAATTCTATCGCCCTGGCCGCTGGTCTGATGATCAGATTCTGGAAGAGCACCAGTTCTCTCTGGCGCTGGCCGAGGCGGAGATCCCTCTGGTTCCACCGTTATTGATAAAGCGACAGAGCCTGCATCATCATGAAGGCTTCCGTTTTACGCTGTTCGCGCGCCGTGGCGGACAGGCACCAGAACTGGATCAAAAGGAAACCCGGCTCTGGCTGGGCCGTTTTCTGGCCCGCATCCATGCGCTGGGAGCCACGGCCAGCTTCCAGCATCGCCTAAATTTTGACCTTGACCAGATGTTTCAGGCTGCCCTGGATACTTTAGAACAAGGCCAGTGGCTCCCCGCTCATCTGGAAGCACCGTTTTTCAGCCTGGCAAAAGATCTGAAAAACCATCTGGATGCAGGCATAAAAGCTGCGGGTACCTACCCGATCATCCGCATTCACGGTGACTGCCACCCCGGCAATATCCTTTGGCGGGATGGGCCTTTCTTTGTGGATCTGGATGACTGCCGCAACGGTCCGGCGATTCAGGACTTATGGATGCTGTTATCCGGCGATGCCCTGGAGATGGCGCTACAGCTGCAAGATATTCTGGAAGGTTATGAGCAGTTCCACCACTTCAATCCCGCCGAGTTGCACCTGATCGAGCCTCTACGCACCCTGCGTATGCTGCATCAGGCCGCCTGGGTAGCCAACCGCTGGCAGGATCCGGCTTTCCCCCTCGCCTTCCCCTGGTTCGAAGAAAACCGCTATTGGGAGGATTTGATCCTGGGGTTGCGGGAACAACTGAGTCGGATGCAAGAGCCCGTCATTCAACTGGCTCTCTAACAAACCTCAGCGTCAGCCCTGGGCCAACAAACGATCCAGGACATTGGCAAAGGCCTGCCGGTCTGCCTGACTGAAAGCCGGTGGACCGCCTGTGTCCACCCCACTGCTACGCAGGGTCTCCATGAAATCGCGCAGACTCAAACGCTGGCGAATATTGTCTTGAGTATAGAGCTCGCCGCGCGGACTCAGAGCCAAACAGCCTTTGGCAATAGCCTCTGACGCCAGGGGAATATCGGCTGTGATCACCAGGTCACCCGCTTCCGCCTGCTGCACAATGTGATTATCCGCCACATCAAACCCCGCCCCCACCTGAGTAAAGCGAATGTGGGGCGATTTCGGCACCGACAGCGGTTGATTGGCCACCAGCACCAGAGAAAATCCAACCCGCTGAGCAGCACGAAACAGGATCTCTTTGATCACCTTGGGGCAGGCATCGGCGTCCACCCAGATTCGGTTTAGGGCCATGGGTTAGCGATCATTCAGAAGTTTGAAAATGGAGGCTCAGGCCGGAATCGAACCGACGTCCACGGATTTGCAATCCGCTGCATAACCACTCTGCCACTGAGCCGTGGATGCGATACTTGATGACAAAAAACCCCGGCGCAATGGCACGGGGTTTAGGAATTTGGAGCGGGAAACGAGATTCGAACTCGCGACCCCAACCTTGGCAAGGTTGTGCTCTACCAACTGAGCTATTCCCGCTGAAAGCGTGGAGCGAGATATTACCGTCTCACGACAATTTGTCAAGCACCGACGAACAACTAAGCCGCTAATTCTATCCAATACCAGCTCCAATGAACACCCCTGGTGATATCGGCCAATCAGTTTGAATCGCCCTTCAAAGCTGGCCAGGCCGCCTGCAGGTAGGCCACCATACTCCAGAGTGTCAACAGGGTAGCCAACATCAGCAATCCCAGGCCAATCTGGTAAAGGGGTATTCCCCAGAGCGGAGCGTGATAGATCAGAAAGGTGATGGCCCCCATCTGTACCGTGGTTTTGTATTTTCCGATCATGGAGACAGCAACCTGTTTGCGTTCACCCAGTTCTGCCATCCACTCACGTAAGGCCGAGATGGTGATCTCCCGGCCAATGATGACCAGCGCAGGAATGGCAATCCAGGGAAAGGGATCGCGTTCCACCAATAACACCAAGGCAGTAGCCACCATCAATTTATCCGCCACCGGATCGAGAAAAGCCCCTAATGACGAGACCTGCCCCAGACGGCGGGCCAGCCATCCATCGAAAAAATCGGTAACCGCAGCCAGAGCAAAGACAAAGGCGCAGGCCTGGTAAGCCCAGCCAACAGGCAGATAAAAGAGCAGGACGAAGACAGGAATCAGAAAGATTCTGAGCAGCGTCAGGAGATTGGGCAGGTTCAACCTGGATGGCTCCGTAGTTATTGCCCTTCTCCATGAAAGGCCTCATAGATTTGCTGTGCCAGTTTACCGCTGATGCCCTCGACTCGCGACAAATCTTCCATCCCGGCCCGCATAACCCCCTGCATGCCACCGAAGGCCTTGAGCAATTGCTGACGACGCTTGGCGCCAATACCGGGGATGGTTTCCAGCGTCGATCGGGTGCGAGCCTTGTTGCGGCGCTGACGATGGCCGCTGATGGCAAAACGGTGGGCCTCGTCCCGAATCTGTTGAATCAGGTGCAGGGCTGGGGAGTCGGCGGGCAAAGCGAGGGCGACCTGCTCTCCTGCCAAGAAGAGTTGTTCCAGTCCCGGTTTGCGTTCTACCCCCTTGGCCACACCGATTAAGCGCACCCCCTGCACGCCCAGCTCAATCATCACCTCTGCGGCCTGAGAGAGCTGTCCTTTGCCGCCGTCAATAAAGAGGATATCCGGCAAATGCCCCTCCTCGGCCTGAAGGCGGGCATAACGACGTTTGAGGGCCTGATGCATGGCAGCATAGTCATCACCAGGAGTTATTCCTTCGATATTAAAGCGGCGATAGTCCGATTTCAGCGGTCCATTCTGATCAAAGACAACACAGGAGGCCAGGGTCTTCTCCCCGGCGGTATGGCTGATGTCGAAACACTCCAGCCGCTGTGGCACCTCATCCAGAGAAAGCGCTTCACGTAGCGCCTCGTATCGTGCTGCCATCCCCTGTTTTTGCGCCAGTCGCCCACGCAGAGCCAGGATGGCATTTTCCTTGGCCATGCGCAGCCAACGGGCACGTTCGCCTCGAGGGCGACTCTGTAGCTCAATCCGGTAACCTGCCTGCTGTTGCAGTGTCTCTTCCAGCAATCGGCGCTCCAGGGGTTCGTGGCTGAGCAAAATCTCCCGAGGCAGAGTGCGACCCAGATAGTACTGAGGCAAAAAGGCACTAAGTACCGCTCTGGCGCCTTGCTGGGCAGGTATCCGCGGATAGAAGGCCTTGTTCCCCAAATTGCGCCCCCCACGGATAAAAAAGAGTTGCAGACAGGCCTGGCCACCCTCGCAATGGCAGGCCAGGATATCCAGGTCGCCTTGTTCGTTGCTAACGTACTGGCGCTCCTGGATGACACGCAGCCGCGCCACCTGATCGCGATACTGGGCCGCCAACTCAAACTCCAGGCGTTCGGCTGCCGCCTCCATGCGTTTCACCAGGCCATCCAGCACCTCATGGGTTCGCCCCTCCAGAAAGAGGGTCACGTCGTTCACATCAGCCGCATAGTCCGCCTCAGTTACCAGCTCCACACAGGGCGCGGTGCAGCGCTTGATCTGATATTGGAGACAGGGACGGGATCGGTTGCGAAATACGCTCTCCTCGCATTGGCGCACCGGAAACAGCTTTTGTAGCAGTTGCAGGGTCTGGCGAATAGAGCCGTTATGGGGATAGGGGCCGAAATAGCGTCCGCCCCCTTTTTTGGCCCCACGATGTGCCCGCAGGCGGGGAAAGGGGTGATCGGTCAGATGGATGTAGGGGTAACTCTTGTCGTCCTTCAGCAGCACGTTGTACTTGGGCTTGAGGCTTTTGATCAGGTTGTTTTCCAGGATCAGGGCCTCGGCCTCAGTATGGGTGGCCACTACCACCACATCGGCCACCTGGGCCACCATCAGTTGAATGCGGCGGTTCAGGGCTCGCGTAAAGTAACTGGAGACGCGGCGTTTGAGATTCTTGGCCTTACCCACATAGAGACACTGCCCTTCAGCATCCAGCATACGATAGACGCCCGGGCGCGCAGTCAGGGTCGTCAGAAAGGCTTTGACATCAAAAGCGGATTCGCTGGGGCTCATGCCCGGATAATATCCCGCGCTCTGGCCACGACGGCCTCGAACATCGCCGGGGTCAGGCGCTTAGTCTGGGTGTTGTAGCGACTACAGTGGTAGGAATCGATCAGCTTTAGCTGATCCAGGTCGAATTCAGCCCCATGGGCAAAGGGATAGTCTTTGATTCGCCCCCCCCGGGCACGGATCACCGCCTGATGGGCAATGGTGCCCAGGGCCAAAACCACCGTACCCGGTGACAGCTCGGCCAGCTCAGTCGCCAGAAAGGCGTTACAACGACGGATCTCATCCCCCGTCGGCTTATTGGCCGGTGGCAGACATTTGACCGCATTGGTAATCCGACACCCCTGGAGTTGCAGACCATCATTTGCACCCACCGATTCTGGCGCACTGGAGAAGCCAAACCGATGCAGGGTGGCATAGAGCAAAATCCCAGCATAATCACCGGTAAAGGGCCTGCCCGTGCGATTGGCGCCATGGAGACCAGGCGCCAGCCCCACAATCAATAAGCGGGGGGTTGCTGAGCCGAAGGCTGGCACCGGGGCGGCATGATACTGAGGATGGTCCTGCCGAACCTGGCACAAAAAACCGGCCAGTCTGGGACAGCCCTGGCAAGCGGGATCAAAAACCGAACTCAAGTTGCTTTCTCTTCCAACAGGCCATAGCGTAAGGCCAACCGCATCAGCCCAAGATCGGTATCCACACCCAATTGACGGTGTATATGACGCCGATGGCTACTGACCGTCTTGGGGCTAAGGTAGAGAGTATCGGCGATATCCTGAGTTCGCATGCCCTGCAGGATCAGCATCATGATCTCCACTTCGCGCTGACTCAGCTGCTCGAAAGGGGATTCGGGTGCACGACCAAAGCGAATACCGCTAAGGCGCATGGTCACCTCTTTGGCCAGATAGGGGCGCCCCTGATGCACGCTATAGATGGCATCCAATAGTTCCTGGGAAGAGCAGCCTTTGGTCAGATAACCTAAGGCACCCACTTGACGCAACCGCTCAGGAAAGGGCATTTCAGAGAGCACGGTCAGGGCGATCACCTGGGTTTTGGGGTAATCCAGCAAAATGCGCCGGGTGGCTTCAATGCCCCCCATGCCCGACATGTGAATATCCATAATAACCACATCTGGCAACAACTCAGGCACCATCTCCAGCGCCGCTTCACCGGACTCGGCCTCGCCCACGACCTCGTAACCCGCCGATTCAGACAGAATATGACGCAATCCGGTCCGAACCAATCCATGGTCATCCACCAAGAGAATCTTGATCGTCATATTAACTCATTGGGCTCCACTTCATTGAGACTGCCGCCCAGCCTTCTTCGACTGACATGACCGAAGGAAGCTGGCTCGACCCTAAGAACCTGAAAACATCAATAACGTAATGATGCCTAGCGAACTGAGTAAATTCAGGATTATCCGATAAGAATAGCTTATCGGCCAGTCATCTCTCATACGTACAGACCATTGGCCTGCACTGCAAGTCACCCATCCGTCCCAAATCCGGTAAATCCCGTGGGCTTTCCCACAAAGAAAATGTGACCATTTTCTTTCCAAATATCTTCCCCCTATCCGTAAGGATAGCTAGACTGCCAAAAGGGATCAGGATTGACTATGAGCCAAGAGCACAACCCACATTCGCCCCAAGAGCATGAGGAGATACTGCAACAGCAGTATTTGCGTGCCCTAAGCTCGTTCGAGGGTATCGTACTCAGTCAAATCGACGTTAAGAATCGACTGGCCAACCGTCTGAACTACAGCATCCGTACCGGCATCATCATCCTGGGTGTGATTGCCATCTCTATCCTCATTTTGCTTTTGAGCCTCTCCTCCCAGGTCAACCGCATCACCCAGGTTGTGGGTGAGATGGACAACCATTTTGCCTCCATCGCTTCCAAAATGGATCGGATTCGCCAGCATATGGATCATTTGGACCAACAGGTCGCCTTGATACAGGAAATGGGAACCACGGTGGCGGTCATGGATAAGGAGATGCAGCAAATCAACCAGAACATGGCTGGCATGCAGGGTAAGGTCGAGGGGATTCAACAAAACCTGGCCCAGGTACGACAGCGGGTCGATGGCATCGGACTTAATATCAACCATCTCAACCAGGAACTGCAGGGCATCAGCTTTCAAATGCACCGCCTGGGCAAACCCGCCCGCTCCTTCAATAAAATGGTACCTTTCCACTGATGACTGACTCTGCCAAAGAACCCTCAGCCACGTCCATGGGTGAAGACCCCCGCCGGGCCATCATTGAAGTTATGGCGCGCCTGGGCAAAGAAACCCAGTTGCACCTGGATGAACGGGATCGCCACTTCCAGACCACCGATTTCCTCACCTTTGGCATATCATTACTGCTGGCCTTGCTGGCAATAGTCAACATCTACTATGTCAGTGTCTTGTACCGAAACCTGGGTGGCATCGTCACTAACATTGACTCCATGCACCAGCACCTCGTCCGGGTCAATCAAGACATGGAGGCGATCACCGCCAATGTCGCCCATTTCGATGCGCATCTTGAGGCCATGACGGAGATCCATGTCCACATGGCCCAAATTGCCAGCGCCCTGCCAAACATCAGCAAAAACATGAAGGGCATCCATGGAAGTATCGAACGCATCGAACAGGATATGGGTATGCTGAGCAATGCCATGGGTGCCATTGATCAGCGTATCTTTCAGATGAAGGCGGGGATGAATGTGATGAATACCAACATGCGGCAGATGGCCAACCCCATGTCAGTCTTTAATCCCATGATGCCCTAACCTGGACCCGGACTGGTTGGAGGCCCCACAGGTGGCAGATTCAGACGCTGGATGACCTGCTTTGGACAAACATCCATCACCACCTGCAAACCGGCCTTACGGGCCTTTCCCGCTGCCAGGTCATTGATCACACCCAACTGCATCCAGATGACCCTGGCGCGCACCGCAATGGCCTCATTGACCACAGCGGCTGCCGCCTCGGCATTGCGAAAAACATCCACCATATCGATGGGCTCTTTGATCTCTGCCAGTGAAGACAACACCTGCTGCCCCAGAATATAGGTACCTGCCCGCCCCGGATTCACCGGAATCACTCGATAGCCCTGATTTTGCAGAAAGGCCATCACCTGATAACTGTCTCGATGGGTTTTATGGCTGGCCCCCACAAGAGCGATGGTACGCACTGACTTGAGAATGCCAACCAGCTCTTCATCATCGCTCATAGCGCCCCCTTAGTGATTCGACCGTAGAATGCCCTGTTCCCCCTGCTGGCGTCCAATGATGACTGCGCCGACCGAATCGCTGAGCACATTGACCGAGGTGCGACACATATCCAACACCCGATCCACCACCAGGAGCATCCCAATCGCCTCCAGGGGCAATCCCAGGGTACCCAGAATAATGGCAATGGCCACCAGACTGGCCGAGGGCACCGCTGCCACGCCAATTGAGGTCAACAGAGCGACCGCCACCACAGTAAACTGGGTGGCGAAGCTGAGGTCCAGTCCATAGGCCTGGGCGATATACATGGCGGCAGCACATTCATACAGTGCCGTACCATCCATGTTGATGGTAGCTCCCAGAGGCAGCACGAAACTGGTGGTGCTATTTGAGACACCGGCACGCTCTTCCACACATTCCATGGTCAACGGCAGGGTAGACCCGGATGAGGCACTGGAAAAGGCCATCAACAGGGCTGGGGACATCGCCTGGAAATGGCGTAATGGCGATACCCGACCCAACAGACGCAACATCAAGGGCAGGGTCACAAAGGCATGTATGGCCAAACCAGCCAGCACGGCCATAAAAAACCAAAACACCGACTCAAACTGCTCAAAACCAGTCGTGGCTACTACTTTAGCCACCAGGGCGAAGACGCCAATGGGTGCAAAGCGCATCACCAAATGCGTAATTTTCATCATGATCTCAAGCAGCCCCTGCCAAAACGACTGCTGCACCTCTCGCTGTTGTTGGCTAGCCAATCGAGAGAGAAAATACCCGAATAAAAGGCTGAAAAAAATCAGGCCCAGCATCTGTCCCTCTGTTGCGGCAGCAAAGATATTGCTGGGCACCATGCGCAGAAAAATTTCGGGAATCACCTCGAAACCCTTGCCACTGACCTTGGCCACGCTTTCTTCCACAGCGACCTGATCAGTTTCCGGCTTTACCGGATTACCCATGCTATCCAAACCCGGCTGAATCAGGTTCACCAACAGCAGGCCAACCAGAATGGCGAAAAAACTGGTGGCCATATAATAGAGGAGCGTCTTACCACCCAAACGCCCCAGATTCCCTGAGCGCCCTACGCCAGCGATGCCCACAATGATGGAAGAGACCACCAGAGGCACCACAATCATCTTCAGGGCATTGAGAAAGAGTTTGCCGAGAAAGGCATAGCTGGCCAACAGACCGGTCTGCAGACTTTCAGGCAAAAAGCCATGCCACCCGCCTGCGATCACGGCCACCACCAGAGCGATAAGGATCTGCCAATGAAGTTTCATGTCATCCCCTCAATGGCCCTCAGGATCTATGGCTCACTGGCCTCTGCTTTCTTCGTTAGCGTCACCGTTGCCAACTGTTTCAGGGCTGTCAGATATAAGCCCAATGAAGCCCGCCCTCGACCGAAACTCAGCTCGGCAGCTGTCTTCTTGGTCTTGTCACCCACTTTGCCATCCACCACCTGAGTCAACGCCAACACCGCTTGATCACCATTGCCCAGGTCCACCTGATCGTAAGTGGGTTTCTCAGGCTGAGGGCGAGCTAAACGAAATACAGCTTCCAGTATCGATGCGGGCACCTTGGTGTCAAAGCGACCGACCATACCAACCAGAGCGGGTTCCAGCCCTTGCGCCTTAGCCACCTCGGCCAACGTTTTCCCTTCACGCAGGGCTGTCACAGCGTCCTGAGCCGCCTTGGTAGCCGCCTGAGCCGCAAACGCTTGTCGCAAGGACAGGATCACCTGATCACGCACTTCGTCCAGAGGTTTGACGCTCGCCTCGACATGCTCCACCACGCGGACCACCAGGATGCGATCATTCGGCAGATCGATGGGATCGGAATTATGCCCCTTCTGCAAAACCTCTTCACTGAAGGCCGCAGCGAGCACCGGCGGCAAAGCCAGATCACCCTGGGTTGACTCTCGGGTTAACCAATCACTGGTCCGAATACTGAGGTTAAGACCTTCCTGCAGGGGGTCCAGGCTATCGGGCTGAACAAAAGCCAAATCAGAGAACTGCTCCTGATCATCTGCAAACAACTGACGGGCCTGTTCTTCCACATAGGCTTTCGTGACTCGCTCTCGCACCTCGTCCAGTTTTGCCAGACCGCCCCGCACCTCGGCCAAACGAATCAAATGCCAGCCAAATTCGGACTTCACCGGCTGACTAAGTTCGCCAGGCTGCATGGCAAAAACAGCGGCCTCGAAAGCCGGGTCCATAACCCCCTTGGCAAAAAAGCCCAGATCTCCCCCCTGGCTGGCCGAGCCGGCATCTTCTGAACTCTCTTTGGCCAAGGTGGCAAAATCCTCACCCGCCTGGAGCCGTTTCTGTATTCCCTCAATCTTCTGTTTGGCTTCCGCCTCATGGCCAGCAGTCACATTGATCAGGATATGCGCTGCACGGCGTTCTTCGTTGGCGCGATAGGCCTTTGGGTGTTCTTTCAGGTATTCCTCCAGCGCAGCATCTTCCACCAGAACCTGGGGCTTGAGTGTTTCCGGACTCAACTCCACATACTGTAACTTGACCTTCTCTTGGCTGCGAAAGTCCTGACTATGTTTCTGGTAATAGGCCTGGATTTGTTCATCCGTGGGCGTCTCTGCCAAGGCCAAATATTTATCTCTGGGGAAAGTCAGATAGCCCAGCTCACGCTTCTGCTCTCGCAAGCGCAACCATTCCGCAATCTCTGCCTGGGTGGTAAATTCCGAATTGGATACCGACTGCTGCAACTGACTCAACATCACCTGCAAACGCATTTGATTCGCATAGCCGTCCTTGGAAAGCCCACTCTGTCGCAAAGTGCGATCATAGGCCCCCTGGTTAAATTTGCCAGCCTGTTGAAACAGCGGATCGTCAGCGATGGCCTGGCGCACCATGTCATCATTAGCAGACATGTGCTGCCGGAAAACGTTCTGGGTCAAAACCGCGTTTCGGATCAATGACGACAGGGCCTGTTGCTTCAGCCATGTCTCATCGAAACTGCCTGCCCGGAAGTTGGGCAACTGCATACGCATGTTTTGCGAGGCGCGATCCAGCTCCCGTTCGGTAATCTCCTGGTCATTGACCTTAGCCGCGACAGGCTCCCCGCCAATACCCAGGTATTCATTGATACCCCATAGCGCAAAGGGGATGGTAATCAGAATGACGATGACCCAGGCAATCCAGCCTTGGGCTTTTTCACGGATGGCTTGCAACATGACGATACCCTAACGATCTCCAATTTCTCTGTTTCACCAGAGACTGTTCAAATGCCCAGACGGGCGAGATTGGGAACAGTGCAAAAAAATGGGGCCACTAAGGGCCCCATTGAATAATGGCGGAGCGGACGGGGCTCGAACCCGCGACCCCCGGCGTGACAGGCCGGTATTCTAACCATCTGAACTACCGCTCCGAATTTCCTTACTGGTGGGTGCTGTAGGGATCGAACCTACGACCCTCGCCTTGTAAGGGCGATGCTCTCCCAGCTGAGCTAAGCACCCGAGAAAGCGCGCTAGTTTACAGCATCCTTAAGCGCCTTACCAGCTTTAAAAGAGGGCACTTTAGACGCCTTGATTTCAATGGTAGCGCCGGTCTGCGGATTGCGGCCGGTACGGGCTGCACGGTCGCGCACGGTAAAAGAACCAAAGCCAATCAGGGAAACCGTATCACCTTTCTTCATAGCGTCAGTAATGGCTTGAACCATGCCATCCAGAGCACGACCGGCCGCAGCCTTGGAAATGTCGGCCGATTCGGCCATGGCATCAATGAGTTCTGATTTATTCATTCTCTATCCCCAGACGATTTAAAAATGAGCCTCGGTAAAGGCCCAGGATGAAAGTATCCTTTCGGACAGTCTTTATAGCAGTGAAAAAAAATAGGTGTCAAGCGCCAAGCCCCGTCATTCGTGGGTTTAGCGCACTTTTTTTATCAAACCAAGACGTGAATCATGTTGCACACCATCGATCCTTTGCCAACATCTCAACGAGTTAGAAGAGAAAAAGCAGGTTAGGCATTATGCCGAACTTTTTCGCCGACTTCTGCAGACACTGTCTCCGGCGGACTCACCCCCGCCATCTCTTCTGTCGCACCCTGCCCTTCCTGGCGAGGCTCGGGCATACGATCCAAGGCGATGGATAGTACCTCATCAATCCAACGCACTGGGACAATCTCCAGGTTCTGCACCACGTTCTTGGGAATCTCGGCCAAATCCTTCTCGTTTTCGTGCGGGATAATAACCGTACGAATCCCTCCCCGGGATGCAGCCAATAATTTCTCTTTCAGGCCACCGATAGGCAGCACCTCGCCGCGCAGGGTGATCTCACCGGTCATGGCCACACTGGCTTTCACCGGAATACTGGTCAGCGCGGACACCAGGGCGGTACACATGCCAATACCGGCACTGGGGCCATCCTTGGGCGTGGCCCCTTCTGGCACATGGATATGGATGTCCTGTTCCTGGTAAAAATCCGCCGCCAGCCCCAGCATATGGGAACGACTACGCACCACGGTCATGGCGGCCTGGATGGACTCTTTCATCACATCCCCCAACTGCCCGGTCTGATTAAGTCGTCCCTTACCTTTAACCAGCGCGGCTTCGATGGTCAGCAGCTCGCCGCCCACCTCAGTCCAGGCCAGCCCCGTCACCTGACCCACCTGATCACTCTCTTCCGCAATACCATAGCGGAAACGTTTTACGCCCAGGTACTTCTCCAGATTCTTGCTGGTGACAACCCGCTGCTTGGTGCTGGCATTGAGCAGAATCTCTTTCACCACCTTCCGGCAGATCTTGGCGATCTCGCGCTCCAGGTTACGCACCCCGGCCTCACGGGTGTAGTGGCGAATGATGTCGCGCAAAACCGCCTCGCGAATCACCAACTCACCCTCTTTGAGGCCATTGCTCTGCATCTGTTTGGAAATCAGATAGCGCTGGGCGATGTTAACCTTTTCGTCTTCGGTATAGCCGGAGAGTCGAATGACCTCCATGCGATCCAGCAGCGCCGGAGGAATATTGAGGGTATTGGCCGTGGCCACGAACATGACCTCGGACAGATCAAAATCCACCTCTAGATAGTGATCCTGGAAGGTATGGTTCTGCTCCGGATCCAGCACCTCCAACAAGGCCGAGGCGGGATCACCCCGAAAATCCATGGCCATCTTGTCGATTTCATCAAGCAGGAAGAAGGGGTTTTTCGCCCCGGCCCGGGTCAGGTTCTGAACAATCTTGCCTGGTAAGGCCCCAATATAGGTGCGACGATGACCACGAATTTCGGCCTCATCCCGCACCCCCCCCAGAGCCATGCGCACAAATTTGCGATTGGTAGCACGGGCAATGGATTGCCCCAAAGAGGTCTTCCCCACACCCGGAGGACCCACCAGACAGAGGATAGGGCCTTTCAGCTTACGCACCCGCTGTTGCACCGCCAGGTACTCCAGAATGCGCTCTTTAACCTTTTCCAAACCGTAATGATCGGCCTCCAGCACCTCCTCGGCAGCGCCAATATCATTACGAATCTTGCTACGCTTTTTCCAGGGCACGTTCACCAAGGCATCGATGTAATTGCGGACCACCGTCGCCTCGGCAGACATGGGGGACATCAACTTCAGCTTGTTGAGTTCGGTCTGGGCCTTGGTCTTGGCCTCTTTCGACATGCCGGCCTGTTCGATTTTGCGCTCAAGATCCTCAATCTCGTTAGGAGCATCATCCAGTTCACCCAGCTCCTTCTGGATCGCCTTCATCTGTTCATTGAGATAGTACTCGCGCTGATTCTTCTCCATCTGCTTTTTGACCCGACCCCGGATACGCTTTTCCATCTGCAAAAGATCGTTCTCGCCTTCCATCAGGGCCATGAGATGCTCGAAGCGCTCGCGCACATCAACAATTTCCAGCACATGCTGTTTCTCCGCCAGCTTTAGCGACATGTGTGCGGCCAGAGTATCGGCCAGACGGCTGGGCTCATCGATACTGCCCAGAGAGGTCAACACCTCGGGAGGGACCTTTTTGTTCAGTTTGACGTATTGATCAAACAGGCTGACGGCAGAGCGCATCAGGACTTCGGCCTCGCGGTCATCGAACTCCTGTTTGTCATCCAGACTCTGCAATTCCGCCGCATAATAGCCCTCGATATCGACCAGGCGGTCGATGCGGGTACGCTGACCACCTTCTACCAGAACCTTGACGGTTCCATCGGGCAGTTTCAACAGCTGCAGGATATTGGCACGGGTACCGATCTGGTAGAGATCGTCTGGGATAGGGTCATCCACGTCAGCGCTCTTCTGCGCCACCAACAGGATGTGCTTGTTGGATTTCATGGCATGGTCGAGAGCCTTGATCGATTTTTCACGGCCCACGAACAGAGGAATGACCATATGGGGATAGACCACCACATCGCGCAGCGGCAAAACCGGTAAGAGATCTCCCTCGTTATGGACAAGAGCCTGGGTGTTTTCAGTCTGCCCCACGGCAACCCCCTATGCTTTCATGATATTCCCGCCGCCATACAGCAACGGCCCAATCCCAGCAGATGGGGCCGACAGGAAAAACTTCAAGTGATGATTTGGCCTCAGTCTGCCGAAGCAGCTAACTGCTTCTGATCTTTACCACTGTAGAGGACGAAGGGATTAGCGTCGCCAGAGACAACAGACTCATCCACCATAACCCTGCTGACATTCTCCATGGTCGGCAGGTCATACATAATATCCAGGAGTATATGTTCCAGGATGGTACGCAAACCACGGGCACCGGTTTTACGTTCCATGGCCTTTTTGGCAATGGCAGCCAACGCATCATCACGGAACTCCAGATCCACGCCTTCCATTTCAAACAGACGCTTGTACTGCTTGGTCAAGGCATTCTTGGGCTCTTTCAGGATCTGCACCAGGGCATCCTGATCCAGCTCCTCCAAGGTAGCCACCACCGGCAGACGACCAACAAACTCTGGGATCAGCCCATATTTGATCAGATCTTCCGGCTCCACCCGCTGAATCACCTCGCCCAGATTCTCTTTTCTTTCCTTACTCCGCACCTCTGCAGAGAAACCGATACCGCCTTTCTCGGAACGCCCTTGAATCACCTTCTCCAGCCCTGCAAAGGCACCGCCCACAATGAAGAGGATATTGGCCGTATCCACTTGGAGAAATTCTTGCTGAGGATGCTTGCGCCCCCCCTGAGGAGGCACCGAGGCAACGGTCCCCTCGATAAGCTTCAGCAACGCCTGCTGCACACCCTCACCAGAGACATCCCGGGTAATGGAGGGGTTATCGGATTTACGCGAAATCTTATCGATTTCATCGATATAGACAATGCCCGTTTGAGCCTTATCCACATCGTAATCGCATTTCTGCAACAGCTTTTGGATGATATTTTCGACATCCTCACCCACATAACCCGCTTCGGTCAGGGTAGTCGCATCAGCAATGGTGAAGGGCACATTGAGCAAACGGGCCAGGGTTTCCGCCAGCAGCGTCTTACCTGAGCCTGTGGGACCGATGAGCAGGATATTGCTCTTGGCAATCTCCACTTCACCCTTCTGTTGCTTGGCGTTGAGGCGTTTGTAATGGTTATAGACCGCGACAGACAGCACCTTTTTGGCCGCCGCCTGGCCAATCACATACTGATCCAGGGTCTCCTTGATCTCGTGGGGCTTGGGCAGCTCTGCCTGACTCGACTCACTCGTCTCATCCATCTCCTCACGGATAATGTCATTACAGAGTTCAACACATTCATCACAAATAAAAACGGAAGGACCGGCAATGAGCTTTTTCACTTCATGCTGGCTCTTTCCACAGAATGAGCAGTAAAGCGGTTTTCCGTCATCCTTGCCGCGTTTATCGTTTGCCATGCTAGCCTCTTAGATGTCTCCCCCATTTCCAGAACCAGAAATAAAGAGGGGCAATCGTCACCAGTTGTTTACCAAGCCACATCATATCCCATGCCCCCGGCAAGGCAAACCGAGCACCCCCGCTGGTTGCATGGATTATCTTAACTTTAGTCTTCTGTCTCGTTTTTTTCCCGGGGCGTAACCACTTCGTCAATCAGGCCATACTCTTTAGCGGCATCTGCATCCATAAAATTATCGCGCTCGGTATCACGTTCGATCACCGCCAGCTCCTGGCCGGTGTGGTCTGACAGAATACGATTGAGCCTGTCGCGCAGCTTCAGGATTTCACGGGCATGAATCTCAATATCCGTGGCCTGTCCCTGGGCTCCACCAGAAGGCTGGTGAATCATGATGCGCGAGTTCGGCAAAGCACGGCGCTTGCCTTTGGCGCCAGCAGCCAGGAGGAAGGAGCCCATACTGGCCGCCTGACCAATACACATGGTGGCCACATCCGGTTTGATGAACTGCATGGTGTCATAGATAGCCATGCCTGCTGTCACCACGCCACCCGGCGAGTTGATATAGAGGTGGATGTCTTTGTCAGGATTCTCCGCTTCCAAAAACAGCATCTGGGCAACCACCAGATTGGCCATATGATCTTCCACCGGGCCAACCAGGAAAATAACCCGCTCTTTCAGAAGACGCGAATAGATGTCATAGGCACGTTCCCCGCGGGAACTCTGCTCAATGACCATGGGCACCAGACCCAGGTTCATGGGCGCTGGCATACCGACGGAATGATCAACGTTTTTCATGAGGGATTCTGATCCTGCGATGGGTTCATGAAGTTTTCAAAACTGCTGGACTCGTCTTCGAGCTTGGCTTGGGCCAACAGCCAATCCACCACCTGATCCTCCAGCACCAGACTTTCCAGTGAAGACCGAGCTTCCTCATCTTTCTGATAATGATCGATCACGCTTTGGGGATCGGCATAGGTCTGGGCCAGCTCTTCAATGGTCGACTGCACCCGGGAGGCATCCAGCTTGATCTCATTGGTTTCGATGATATCCGCCACCAACAAGCCTAAAGTAACGCGACGCTTGGCCTGCTCTTTGAACAGATCCACAGGCAGTTCCAACTGACCCTGATGGCCACTATACTGATGCCGCATCTTCTCACGGGTCTGATTGCGAACCTCTTCGGCCTCCTGGTCGATCAGGGCCTGGGGAACATCAATCGTATTCTTTTCCAGCAGCGCATCCAAGGCCCGCTCTTTGACGGTGGATTTCACCTTTTGATTCAGCTCATGCTCCATATTCTTACGAATATCGGCCAGGAAATCCGCCTGATCGCCACTCTCTACCCCAAAGGCCTTGATGAAGGCCTCATCCAACTCTGGCAAAGTTTTTTCCTGTACCGATTTGACGGTAATCTCAAAAACGCTTTCCTGTCCGGCCAAGTGTTCAGCCCGATAGTCGTCGGGGAACGTCAATTCCAGATTTTTCTGATCACCGGCACTGAGGCCGACCAACCCTTCCTCAAAACCATCAATCAGGCTGTTCGAACCCAGCACGATGGGCGTATCTTCACCGCTGCCCCCCTCGAAGGCCTCGCCATTAATCTTGCCGACAAAATCCATGGTGATCTGATCGCCCATGGCCGCAGCACGCTCCACAGTCTCCCAGGTGGCACGTTGCCCACGGAGACGGGCCACCATGGCATCCACATCGCTATCGGCCACATTGACCTGAGGCCGTTTGATCTCCACACCATCAAGACCCTTCAACTCAAATTCAGGGAGTACTTCAAAGACCGCCACATAGCGGGCGGCACCCACATCCAGCTCGTCGATGGTGGGCATACCGGCAGGCTTGAGGTTTTCCTGGTGTGCCGCCTTAAAGAAGGTGGGCTGAATCATCTCGCCAATCACGTCCTGGCGCACCGAATGCCCATAGCGCTGACGCAGCAAGCGCATCGGGGCCTTGCCCGGACGGAAACCATCCATGCGGATGTTGCCGCTCATGTCCTGTAGGCGCTTTTCTACCTCAGAACTGACATCATCAGTGGACAACTCCACGGTCATGCGACGCTGAAGGCCCTCGCCCGTTTCTACGGATACCTGCATTGACTCTACTCCGGCGACCCTGGTCGCACTTTCTCGATGAAAAATGGTGCGAAAGGGGAGACTTGAACTCCCACGGGTTGCCCCACTGGAACCTAAATCCAGCGCGTCTACCAATTCCGCCACTTTCGCGTAACTCGTCTGAACCCCGGCCAGGAAATGCCCAAAATTCAGACCAAAACAAACCGAGCATTCTAGCGCCAACCGCTACGAGGCACCAGCCTCGCGACTATCAATTCCCCGCTCCAATTCTCCGGATTTACGTAGTTCCCGTTTCAATACCTTTCCCGCCGCGTTTTTGGGCAGGGCCTGCAGAAAGAAAAACTTGCGTGGCAGCTGATACTGAGCCAGGGAGGTGCGGCAATGTTCCCGAAGGTCTGCCGCTTCGGTCGCCGCATCCTCCCGCACAACCAGATAGGCCACAGGAATCTCGCCATGAGAGCCATGAGGCTCTCCCACCACGGCCGCCTCCAGCACCGCCGGATGCTGATAGAGCACCTCTTCGAGCATACGAGGATAGACATTCATGCCATTGACAATGACCATGTCCTTTTTTCGATCAACAATATAGACATAATCATCTTCATCCTTGTAGCCAAGGTCACCAGTACGCAGCCAATCGTCGAAGAATACTGCCGCTGTCTCCTCAGGTAGCTTCCAATAGCCTTGCATGACATTGGGACCACGCACACAGAGCTCTCCGATCTCATTGGCCGGCAGCGCCTGGCCATCATCATCCCGCACACTGATACTGACATCGGCCACCTCCAGTCCAACCGAGCCTGGTTTGCGCACCCCATGGAGGGGGTTGACGCAGGTGACAGGCGAACATTCGGTGGGGCCATCCCCTTCTAGTACTGGAAAACCGAAAAGCTTTTCCACCCGGTTCAGCAAAGCCACCGGCATAGCCGCCCCACCAGCCACGGCAAAGCGCACCGAACTCCAGCGGGCAATCTGCGCTTCGGGCAACCGGCTCAGCAAATTGAACATGCTGGGCACACCCAGAAAGATGGTGCTGCCGGTCGCTGCCGCCACATCGGTCACCAACTGGGGCTCAAACCGGGGTACGGGCGCAATGGTCAGTCCATAGAGCAGTGGTGTCAACATGCCAACCGTGGCAGCAAAGGCATGGAACATGGGCAGCACCACCAGTAACACATCCTTGCCCGGCCTCAACTCCAGTGCCTGAAAAACGCTGCGGGTATTGGCCAGCAGATTGCCATGGCTGAGCATGGCACCCTTAGGTTGCCCGGTCGTGCCCGAGGTATAGAGAATGGCAGCCAGCTCCTGTGGACCCAGATCCACGAGCGATAGCCCACTGGTTGCTGTCGACATCACCTGGGACAGATTCACTGCCCCACCCTCATCGGCAATGAGCACCTGAATATCCCAGGCTGGCACAAGGGCAAACAGGGCCTTCGCCGGATCAGACAGCGCCGGGTGATAAAAGATGCCGCGTACATCGGCATCCTGACAGATGAAAGCCAGTTCCTTGGGATTGGCCAGGAGATTGAGCGGCACCACCACGGCTCCGGCTTTGAGGATGCCCGTGTAGATCACCGCAAAGGCATCGCTGTTGGGGCAGTAAAGGGCAATACGATCCCCGCGCTGAACCCCCTCATTGACCAGATAGGCCGCCACCGCATCGGACTGAGTATCCCAGGCGGAAAAACTCAGGCTGCGATCGATCATGCGGATCGCGTCCTGGTCGGCATGGCGACTGGCATTCGCCTTCAGGGCCTCACAAAGATTCTGGGCTGACATGGGATCAAATCACTTTCGAGAAACTGCTGCCTGCCTGATCGCGCAGATAGGCATCAAATACCATGCAGATATTTCGGATCAGTAGCCGCCCGGCGGGCAACACCCGAATGCCCTGGGCATCCAGAACCAGCAGCCCATCTACTGCCATATCGGACAAGGCCTCCAGTTCGGCTGCAAAAACCTGCTGAAAGTCGAGCTGCCAGCGCTGCTCAAAATCGGCAAAGACCAGCTCAAAGTGACAGATCAGGCGGGTAATGAGATCCCGACGAATTTCATCCTCCGAGGTCAATTGCAGGCCACGAAACTGCGGCAATTGCCCCTGGTTCAGCCGCTCATCGTAGGCATCCAGGGTTTTGACATTCTGCACATAGGTATTGTCCACCATGCCGATAGCGGTAATACCAAAGCCCAGCAGATCACAATTCGCATGGGTGGAGTAGCCTTGGAAATTACGATAGAGGGTCTTGTCCCGCTGGGCCACGGCCAGCTCGTCATCGGGGCGGGCAAAATGATCCATGCCGATGTAGACATAACCTGCCTCTGTCAGCTTCTGGATACTCATTTGCAGAATATCCAGTTTTTCCTGCGAGCTGGGCAACTGCTGCTCATCAATGCGTCGCTGGGGCATAAAGAGCTTGGGCAAATGGGCATAATTGAACAGAGAGACGCGATCCGGCCCCACCGCCAACACCCGCTCCAGGGTTGCACCGAAGCTGATGGCATTCTGAAACGGCAGGCCATAGATCAGATCGATACTGACCGAACGAAAACCCTCGGCGCGGGCCGCATTCAAAACACCCAGGGTTTCCGCCTCGCTCTGGATGCGATTGACCGCTTGCTGCACCCGCTGATCAAAGTCCTGCAGCCCCAGACTCAAACGGTTAAAGCCAATCTCACGCAGCAGACCAATGGTGCTGGCATCGGCCTCCCTGGGATCAATCTCGATAGAGTATTCGCCAACATCATCGGGCGCCAGGGTGAAATAGGAACGGGTCTTCGCCATGAGTTCGCGCATCTGCTCATGACTGATGAAAGTCGGGGTCCCCCCCCCCCAATGGAGCTGCTCGACCCGACGATCTCTCATCACCAGATCTGCCTGCATCGCCATCTCACGATAAAGCTGATCCAGATAAGGCTGAGCCTTGCTGCGATCCTTTGTCGCCACTTTGTTACAGGCGCAGAAAAAGCAGATGGTGTCGCAAAAGGGGATATGAAAATAGAGCGACAAAGGGCGGGCTGCCGCATTGCCCCGAGCCATGGCGGCGCAATAATCCGCCTCACTGAAGCCTTCGTGAAACTGAACGGCGGTTGGGTAGGAAGTGTATCGGGGACCGGAGCGGTCGTACTTCCGAATCAAGTTCAAATCGAATTCAACAGCCTGCTGCATGCTTACTCGTCCTCGCCATCGACATCGACGCCGCGAAGGTGGGTCTCGTTGATCCGTTTAAGTAAGTAGAGGAAAGGGATATCTCTGGCGTGCTCCAGCGCTACATCCATAAAGGGCAGATCTTCACGCCCGAAGCAGTAATAACCCACCACCATACTGTCATACAGTTCTCGAACCCCCTCCTCCAGCGGCTCGAGAAAATCGGGAAAGCGCTGCAGCTCATCTTCCAACTCAAATTCCAAGCAATGGCGCAACTCCTCCACCTCATACAACGCCTGCTTCACCATCTCGCCATACTCTTCGGCGGTACGCGCCCGTCTTACCGACATAGTGCCTCCACAATCAAAACTCGTGTGCCCGCAGTTCGGCTGCGCTCAACAAAAACACGCCCTCGCCGCCGCGCTCAAAATCCAGCCAGACAAAAGGCACCTCAGGATAGCGGGTCTGCAACGCCTCGGCAGAGTTACCCACCTCACAAATGAGGATACCCTCCTCTTCCAAAAAGTCCGGCGCCTGGCGCAAGAGCCGCACCACAATGGCCAGCCCCTCTTCCGACGCTGTCAGCCCCAGTTTTGGTTCCTGGCGATACTCCTTTGGCAGACCGGCATATTCCGCCTCACTCACATAGGGCGGGTTACTCAGGATCAAATCGTACCGTATCCCCTGGGGCAGTGGCTGATAAAGATCCCCCTCATACAGCTGCACCCGATCTTCCAGCTCGTGACGAACCAGATTCTCTCGGGCCACAGCCAGGGCCTCTGGTGACAAATCCACCGCATCCACCTCAACCTGAGGCAAATAGGCCGCCACCGCCGCCGCAATGCAACCACTGCCGGTACAAAGATCCAGTACGCGGCCTAGGCTATCCCCATCCAGCCAAGGCTGGAAGCCACGCTCAATCAGCTCGGCCAGAGGCGAACGCGGCACCAATACCGCCGGCGTCACCCGAAAGGGCATCCCGGCAAACCAAGCCCTGCCTGTGAGATAGGGCAGAGGCACGCGATCCTGAATGCGGTGATGCACCCACTCCTGAATCACATTGGCTTCAGAATCCGTTAAGCGACAACTGAAATATGCCACAGGCAGATCATGGTCCAGATGCAGACTGGCCAACACCAGCTCCACCGCCTCATCCATGGCATTATCTGTGCCATGGCCATAATAGAGGCCTGCCGCGCTGAACTGGGTTGCAGCCCAACGGACATAATCCCTTATACTCACTAAATTCTTCATATCAAAAAGTTACTATACTCTTGGGATTGAGGATGCCAGGCATGGCCTGACAATACAGAAACGTCGGGTATTATTGGGTAAAGTCGCCGCCATTTCGAGGTTTTAGGACATGAGTTTTTTTGGGCTGTTCCATTCCAAAAAGGACACAAAAGAGACCAAAGCCCCTGCTCAGGCCAGCCATCAAGCCGATTCCGTCCCTGACCATCACGACTCTGCTGGCGCCATTACCCCCAAAGAAATCCAACATTTCCTGCCCATCCGCCTGTTGCCAGAACGCATCATTGCCTATCTGGCCACCCGTGCCAATACTACTTTGCACCCCCCTGGCAGCCCAATCTCAAAGCCAGATCCCAACCAGGAGGCCTCCTATCTGCTCAGTGGCAGCATAGAATTCCGACAAAGCGGAGCCCCCAGCCAGCAGATTTCCGCCAAAGACACCAAAGCCGCCTTTCCTCTCCATTTTCCGATCGCTGAAGAGGAAATCTGTTTTGCCACCAGCGATACCACCCTTATCCACCTGCCAGCCGATCTGATCAAAAGCGCAGAGCAAATCTCTCCTGAAGCCCTGCCCTATGATGGTCTCCTCGACCAAGATGAAACACCGCCCCCCTATTTCACCGAGCTGAGCGAGCGACTGCAGGAAGACGATATCCAATTGCCTAGTCCACCGGACCTGGGTGTTCGCATTGGCCGAACCATTGATAACCCCAGAACCAGTGCCGAAGACGTTGCCAAAATCATCCAACTGGATCCCGCCCTGACCGCCCGGCTGATTCAGGTTGCCAACAGTCCGCTCTATGGCGGCTTGGACAAGGTGGAAAGCTGTCAAAACGCGGTATCCCGCCTGGGGATGGTCACCACCCGCAACCTGGTGATCAGTTTTCTGCTCAAAAACCTGTTCCGTAGTGATTCCAAAGTACTACAACACGCCATGGATGACATCTGGCGGGAAAGCACCCGGGTTGCAGCCCTCAGCAGCATCCTCTCAGGCCTCACCCCGAATCTGGATTCTGGCAGGGCATTACTCGCTGGTCTCATCCACAAAATCGGCGCCATCGCCATCATCAACGATGCCAAATTGCACCCGGATCTGAAAAACAATAGAGAAGCACTGATGGCCGCCATCGACCAATCAGGTGCAGACATTGCCGCCATCATTCTGGAAAAATGGAACTTTGGTGATGACCTGGTTGAGGTCGTCACCAAATCATCTGATTGGATGCGGGATGAAAGCAGTGAGCCCTGCTATGCCGATCTGGTTATGGTCTCACGCCTGCATGCCTATGTGGGCAGCCCGAAAATGCGATCCTTACCGCGTATCGATTTAGTGCCGGCATTCCACAAACTTGGTGTGGGAAGACTCTCCCCCAAGCTCTCCATTGCTGTACTCGACAAGGCGGAGAAAGATATTCGTGCTGTAGAGCAACTGCTCCGGGCCTGAAAAGCCCGGCAGCCTAAGCTACCGGGATCCCATGCCTGGCAAAGACATGTGGCTTATGCCGCCTGACGCTGAATAAAATCGAGGCCTCGACGCTCAATCAGCCCACCCAGGCTAATACCATCGAGGAAGCCATAAATGTCTTCGCTCAAATCATCCCAGAGCCCATGACTGGGGCATCGCCAGGCGTTGGCAGCACCACCCTTTGCGCGCCGCTTGCGGGTCATTTCAACCCACTCATCAACGGCGGAAACAATCTCAGCAATACTGATCTGGGAAGCCGGCTTGGCCAGATAATAGCCGCCACCGGGACCACGTACGCCTTTCACCAGACCTTTGGCCCGCAGGCTGGAAAACAACTGTTCCAAATAAGAGAGTGAAATCCCCTGGTTAAGAGAGATCTCGGCAAGGGTCACCGGCTCACCGTCACTCTTTAGCGCCAAATCCAACATGGCAGTAATGGCATAACGACCTTTCGTTGACAATCTCATTCTCTGATCCTCCACGATTACTATACTGAATTAGTATGGAATTCAGACTAGCAGAGACCTAGTGCAATAGTCAATAATTTTTTGACTCAGTCTAAAAATACCACGCCATGCCCGAACGGTCCCTCAATAATCTGCTGCATATACAGCACAAAAAATTGAGATGATGAGCTATCTGGATGCCATGCACGGCAAGATGTAAGACATGGTGCCATGGCAAGCCTGCGGAACAGAAAAAACAACCGCCCCTCTCTCTGGCACGCTGTTCAGGATCGTTGAAGGCCAAGCACAAGTCGCCACCAACCAGCTGGCAGACGATGCGGATGAGCAAGGGCCGTTTAAACGAATACTGGACGACATGCTCACAACACCTTTCCGCTACCCCTCCCCGCTTCTCCACGGATCCAGATTCGGAAAGCGTCATCAACCCAGCATTTTGATCTTTCTGTTTTTTTGGTTCACGGCAGGCTGCCTCTGCCAGCGTTTTAGTAACGTCAAGCATGACATTTGAGAAAATGAGCCCGTTTCTTGGTCGTGGGCCAGTCGGTTGACGCCTGAACGCGGTCGCGGCCATCGCCAACTGCCGGAATCCGGCCTGGGCCGTGGCCCGTCCTGTGACCACGACCGAGCGCCAATCAAGCGCCATTATGCCTTCAACACTAGAACCTATCGTTCTTAAAGTCAAGAACCTAATGTTCTGATGAATAATGGCGATTTTCAGGCAAAAGAAAATTCTGTTGCTGAATAGGGCTGGATCGCTGACGTCGTCACTGCATCTATCGTTGAAGATAAATTGACCAGCAAAGCCGGGCATGGAAAGTATATAAAAAGCCGGTCACGACGGGTTATCTGTGGAGGTGGGAGAGCGCTGGGTTTCCAGCTCTATAGCACTAGAATTTTGAAGCTATCCTTTTGCAGGCTGGCTATTGACGATGGCTCTGAGCATCTCCAGATAGGCGTCTTGTTGACGTTGATTGAGCGATGCATAGAGTTCAAGCAATTCTGTTTCGTGGTGTTCATTGGGCTGCGTCTGTGCATATGCCTTGGTCGTTTCTCTGACACCACTCACCTTGCCCGTGAGCAAGTATTCCACATCAATATCAATCAATTTTGCCAGTTTTATGGCGTTATCCATGCCGGGTATTCCTGTTCCATTCAGCCATTTGGCAGCGCCTTTCTGGCTGACACCCATGGCATGCCCCAGGCGTGTCTGACGCCCCAGCATTGGATAGCCGATCTCATCCAAGTGCTGATTGAGTCTATCGCTGAAGGCCTGTTTTTCGTCAATCATAACCATTGGTTCTATTTTACGGGCTATGAGAGAACAAGCAGTTCTTGACCAACAGGAACAATCAGTTCTATGCTGTTGAACATGGATATCAATGGAGTTTCAGAGGCGATAAAGGTGGTCGGCCTGCAAGCGTTGGCCGCCCATTGCAACGTCACTTATCAGGCCGTGCGCAAATGGGAACGAGGCCTGATTCCTGCAGAAAGGGCCAAGCAGGTCAGTCATGTTTCTGGCATACCCCTTCACGTATTGCGCCCTGATCTTTGGGATCCGCCAGGTGACCACTGATGCACGAGAGAGCTACACAAGCACGATTTGGCAGTAGCCGGGCACTGGTAAAATCACCATATCGTCCAGCAGAAAACGCTCGTGAGCCGGGTAACCGGAGTGCATTGATCGTACAGGATTGTCGCGAGCAGGTGCCAGGCGATATCGTCAACACAATGGTTATGTCAACGCAAGGAAGGAAACAAGACAGGAAGGTCGATATCCATGCCGGTAGCACCTCTGAATATCAAACTACTCCAAACTCTATTAAACACTGGCTATGCCATCTGTGCCGAATAGCGCCATATCCCAGGCAAAGAAAAAGGGCTTAGAATTCCTCCTAAGCCCTTGCTTCATATGGCGTCCCCTAGGGGGTTCGAACCCCTGTTACCGCCGTGAAAGGGCGGGGTCCTAGGCCACTAGACGAAGGGGACGTGTTCTTTAACGAACCTTGGTGGAGCCAGGCGGGATCGAACCGCCGACCTCGACACTGCCAGTGTAGCGCTCTCCCAGCTGAGCTATGGCCCCGTTTAGTGAAGCGCGTATTCTACCAATCATTTTGGCCTTGTCCAGTTTTTTCTACTACTGAGCCTGTTCGATCTTCGCCCAACTGTCTCTCAGGGTTACCGTACGGTTGAAAACCAGACCCTCACTGCCACTGTCACGGGTGAAATAGCCTTCGCGCTCAAACTGGCAGTTCTCCCCCGCAGCCAGCTCAGCCAACGCAGGTTCGACCATAGCACTCTCAAGAGTCTCCAGGGAATCGGGATTAAGATGCTCGATGAAATCATGCCCTTCGGCCACCTGCTCTGGATTGGGTACGCTGAACAGACGGTCATAGAGCCGCACCTCGGCAAGCACCCCATGGGCAGCGCTGACCCAATGGATAACGCCCTTGACCTTACGCCCCTCGGGATTAGCACCCAGGGTGGCAGGATCGTAGCTGCAGCGCAGCTCGATGATCCCGCCCTGCTCATCCTTGATCACGGATTCGCATTTGATGACGTAGGCATTACGCAGGCGCACCTCGCCACCGGCGACCAGGCGTTTCCAGTGCTTGTTGGGCGCAACCTCGATGAAGTCCTCCCGATCAATGCAGATCTCCCGGGAAAAGGGCAGTTTGCGCCGCCCCAGGCTCTCGTCCTTGGGGTGATTGGCCGCTTCCAGCTCTTCTGTCTGCCCTTCCGGATAATTTTCCAGCACAATTTTCAGCGGCCGCAGCACGGCCATACGCCGAGGAGCACAGGCATCAAGATCTTCGCGAATGCAGTTTTCCAGCACCGACATTTCGACCCGGCTATCGGCCTTGGTCACACCAATGCGGTGGCAGAAGGTACGGATGGCTGCCGGGGTAAAACCGCGACGACGCAAACCGGCCAGGGTCGACATGCGCGGATCATCCCATCCGGCCACATGACCCTCGCTCACCAGACGGGTGAGTTTACGCTTGCTGACCACAGTGTAGGCCAGATTCAGGCGGGCAAACTCGATCTGTCGGGGATGGCAGGGAATGGTGATGTTGTCCAGCACCCAGTCGTAGAAGGGGCGATGATCCTCGAACTCCAGGGTGCAGAGGGAGTGGGTAATCCCCTCCAGCGCATCGGAGATGGGATGGGTATAGTCGTACATGGGATAGAGGCACCAGGCGGCCCCGGTCTGGTGATGCACCACGCCATGACGAATGCGGTAGATCACCGGATCACGCATATTGATGTTGGGCGAGGCCATGTCGATCTTGGCGCGCAGCACCTTGCTGCCATCGGGGAACTCGCCCGCCCGCATCCGATGGAAGAGGTCGAGATTCTCTTCGATGGGTCGATCCCGGTAGGGGCTGTTCTTTCCTGACTCCTTGAGGGTGCCACGATATGAGCGCATCTGCTCGTTATCCAGCTCGCAGACAAAGGCTTTGCCGTTTTCAATCAGCTCAACGGCAAAACCATAGAGCTTTTCAAAGTAGTCTGAGGCGAAAAAACGTCGGTCTTCCCAATCGTAACCCAGCCAACGCACATCGGCCTGGATGGACTCGACGAATTCGGTCTCTTCCTTGGCCGGATTGGTGTCATCGAAACGTAGATTGCAGAGGCCTTGATAGTCTTCGGCCACGCCAAAATTAAGCACGATGGATTTGGCATGCCCGACATGCAAATAGCCATTGGGTTCTGGTGGGAAACGGGTATGGATACAGTCGTGTTTACCGCTTCTCAGATCCTCTTCGATAATCTGGCGAATAAAGTTGACCGGTGCTGTTGTTTCCCCACTCATGGGTTTTGTTCTCCAATAAAGGCCAAAGCTTGTTCAATACGACGCAGACTGGCGGTCTTACCCACCAGAAACAACGTCAAATCCAGATCGGGCGAAGGGGCGCCACCGGTGACGGCCACCCGCAAGGGCATACCGACTTTGCCGAAGCCGACCTCCAGTTCAGTGACGGTGGTCTCGATGGCTCCATGAATCGCCTCGCGCTGCCAATCATCCAGAGCCGAGAGCTTTTCCGCCACCTTGGTCAGTGGTATTTCAGCGGCAGGTTTCAGTGCCTTTTTCGCCGCTTTCTCGTCATAACTGTCGAAATCCTGATAATAGAAGTGGCAGATATCCGCCAACTCTTCCAGGGTGGCGGCGCGTTCACGCTGGGCCTCGACCACGGCCACCAGATCCGCCCCCTGAGACGGATCGATACCCCGGTCGCCCAGATGCGGGGAAAGCAGGCGGGCGATGTGCACTGGGGAAGAGGACTTGAGATACTGCTGGTTGATCCAGGTGAGCTTCTCGGTATTGAAGCAGGAGGCCGACTTGTTAACCGCATTGAGGTCGAACAACTGCACCATCTCATCCAGACTGAAGATCTCCTGATCGCCGTGGGACCAGCCCAGGCGCACCAGATAGTTGAGCAGGGCCTCCGGCAGATAGCCTGCCTCCATATACTGCATCACGCTCACCGCACCATGACGTTTGGAGAGACGGGCACCATCATCGCCCAGAATCATCGGCACATGGGCATAATCCGGCACCGCCCAGCCCATCGCCTTGAGCATATTGATCTGGCGCGGGGTGTTGTTAAGGTGATCGTCGCCGCGAATCACCTGGGTAATGCCCATGTCGTGATCGTCCACCACCACGGTCAGATTGTAGGTGGGGGAGCCATCGGAGCGCCGGATCACCAGATCATCCAGCTCTTCGTTGGCAAAGGGTACCTTGCCGTGGATGAGATCATTGACCAGCACGCTGCCGTCCTGGGGATTCTTGAAGCGAATCACATGGGGCTCATTAGGGGGGACCTGCCGATGGCGACAATGACCGTCGTAGCGGGGTTTCTCCTTGCGGGCCATCTGCTGTTCACGCACTTCGTCCAGGCGCTCTTTGGAGCAGTTGCAGCGATAGGCCAGCCCCTTGTCCATCAGCTCGCCGATCACCTCGTTGTAACGGGCAAAATGGTGGGTCTGGTAGAAAGGCCCCTCGTCATAGGCCAGCCCCAACCAGGTCATGCTCTCCAGAATGGCGTTGACCGACTCCTGGGTGGAGCGTTCCAGATCGGTATCCTCAATACGCAACACGAATTTCCCCCCGTGTTTGCGGGCATATAACCAGGAAAAGAGCGCGGTGCGGGCACCACCAACATGCAGATAGCCGGTCGGGCTGGGGGCAAAGCGGGTGCGTACGGTCATGATCACCTCAAAGCAGACTGAGGTGTTATTTTAGCAGAGGTCGTCAGGCTCAGACGGGAAGAACAAAGAGGTGAATCTGATAGAACGAAGGAAAGCGGTGGAGAGAGAAAAACCGGGACCGGAAACCGGACCCCGGTCCCAGGAGCAAACTTAGGCCTTTTTCACCCAAGACTTGCACCAGCCAGGAGCAACCACTTCCTTGCCGGGGAAGATGGGGCAAGCGCCATTGGGCTTGTCAGCACCCTGATAGAAGTTGCAGTTGGCACAGGACTGACCGTCTGTGGTGCTCTTTTCGGTGTAGGCCAGTGCCTTGGCCATGGGATCCTCTACACTCAGCATCTCGGCATGACCAGCAACGTGGTAACCGGCAACAGCGATGACAGGCAGGCTTGCGATGCCTTTCAGAAGGGCACGACGGCCTTTGTCAGTAGAATGTTCTTTCATCAACTTGCTCTCCAAATAAACTGAATAAAGTTCGCTATTTTTCTTAAATGCTCGTTACGGCAGAAGGACAATGAATCCAACCACACGCGGGAGAGTATCCATCGTCAGTCCGACTCAGGTCAACCCATAAGCGGAACTGATGCAGAATCCTCAGGGCATTAAAACCGACGATTTCCGGAAAAATTCCCACCTTTCAGCGCCGACCAGAGAGAGTCTGGCACAAGCCAAAGCAATCTCACATGCGATTCCGCAAGCCACC
>JBNKLG010000018.1:0-38751 GCA_050292235.1 Sedimenticolaceae bacterium
CCTATATTGCCGCCAGAACACCGCCCATGCCTGTGCGGTTGCTAAAGTTGGCTGAGGCTTGTGGGTAATCAGGTAATATTTTAAGTTTTTTCGATAGATTCTCAATCTCATCCATCGCCAACAGTGGCTCCCCACCAAAATAGCTGATGCGAAGTGCCTCAATCCCTCCGATTCGTCGGGAAACATAACGAATGATATCGTCCTGCACTTCCCTACTCATCTTACCCGGCTGTTTGTCTACAAAACAGTATGGACAAGAGAAATTACACTCGAGCGTTGGAATGATGGTAAGCTCCAATACGCTACTTCCATATTTGCTCGCCAGGTACTTGTTTTTCAGATAGAGCAGCTCATCAAAGCTTTCATTACAGACAAACTTCCCTTTTATCAATGCACGCGGGAGAGAACCGCCATTCTCTTCCTCATATTCCGACCCAACCAATTTACCGTAAGCCAAAAATTGACTTTTACTGAGGTACATCGCAGCCCCAGAGAGCGTATTTGCCAGAATAACGCTCCCATCATCTTTTTTATACGCAAGTGTATAGTTAGATACTTTCAGTTTCATTGTCCATCTCCATACTTTATCGTTCACTTCCAACAACACATCATGTGCTTTACACCGAAAAGCCTATATCGCTGTAAGCCACACCATCACCTGGACACCAACACCACCAAACTTCTCCCGGTCACCAAATACCAATTCTCTAGCTTGACCTTGGCCTCAGGCGTCATCGCCTCGCTATCCAGCGCAGTATCCGCATAACGTCGCCAGCTACGGCCTTTCAGGGTCGGTAGCTGGAAGCTGAGATTCTGCCCATCCATGTTCATCATGACGTGCAGATCAGGTTCATCTTTGACCTGGGCGCCCAAGGTGAAAGCGAGCACCCGACAATTCGGATCATCCCAGCCGGGCGCATTCAGTTCACAGCCGTGCCAGGCGATTTCAGGCAGGCCGCGTTGGTTGATCTGGCCGTTGAAATAGGTATCGCGGCGCAAACTGCTGCACTGTTTGCGTAAGGCGACCATGCCTTTGAAAAAATCGAACAGCTCTCTGTTTTCATCCAGCAGGGTCCAGTCGAGCCAGCTGATCTCATTGTCCTGGCAGTAAGCGTTGTTGTTACCGCGCTGGCTGCGGCCGAATTCGTCACCGGCCAGAAACATGGGCACGCCCTGGGAGAGGAGCAGAATGGCGGCGAAGTTCTTCACTTGTCGCTTGCGAAGCCGTTGGATATTGGGATCATCGGTCCAGCCCTCGGCACCGCAGTTCCAGCTCAGGTTGTCGTTGACACCGTCGCGGTTCTCTTCACCGTTGGCCTCGTTGTGTTTGTCATTGAAGGAGACAAGATCCATGAGCGTGAAGCCGTCGTGGCAGGCGATGAAATTGATGGAGTTGTCGGGGGAACGGCCACTCCGCTGATAGAGATCGGCAGAACCTGCGAGACGCGTGGCCACGGCCCCGACCATGCCTGCATCGCCACGGACAAAGCGGCGCACGTCGTCTCGGTAGCGGCCATTCCACTCCGCCCAGCGCAGGCCGGGGAAGGCGCCGATCTGATAGAGCCCGCCAGCGTCCCAGGCCTCGGCGATGAGTTTGGTGTTGACGAAGGTGTCTGACAGTTCCAGGTTCCAGAGCACCGGGGCGTAGGGCATGGGGGCGCCCAGTTCATCCCGGGAGAGGATGGAGCCTTCGTCAAACCGAAAGCCGTCGATATGTAACTCTTCCACCCAGTATTTCAGGCAGTCCTGAATGAATTTATCGGCGATGGGATGGTTGCAGTTCACGGTATTGCCACAACCACTGAAGTCCATGTAGTAGGCCTTATCCTGGGGCGAGAGGATGTAATAGGTCGAGTTATCGATGCCCTTGAAGTGCATGGTCGGGCCTTGATGGTTGCCTTCGCTGGTGTGGTTGAAGACCACATCCAAAATCACCTCGATGCCGGCCCGGTGCAGGGCTTTGATCAGATCGCGCAGCTCGCGGATGTGGTCGCCTTCGGTGTTGGTCTGGCAATAGCTGGCCTCTACCGCAAAGTAGCCGATGGTGGAATAACCCCAGTAGTTGCGCAGTTCTGTGCCATCGGGGAGCTGGCGGGTCACTTCGGTCTCGTCGAAGTCGAAGATGGGCAGCAGCTCAACGGCGGTGACGCCCAGCTCTTTCAGATAGGGGATCTTCTCCTGCAGGCCCCGGAAGAAGCCGGGACAGGCGACCTGGGATGAGGGCGATTTGGTGAAACCACGCACATGCATTTCGTAGATGATGGCATCCTGCATGGGGTGGCAGAGAGGCTTGTCTCCCTCCCAGTCATAGTCGCAGGTATCCAGCACCTCGCAGCGCATGGCGGTGGTCAGGTTGTCCTGGTCACCACAGGCATCGATCCGGCTCCAGAGATGATTGGACTGCCCTCTGGCATAGGGATCGATGAGCACTTTGTTACGATTGAAGCGCCCCCCCTCCTCCAGAGGTTGATCGCCCCCCACCCGATAGGCGTAATGCCAGCCAGGCCGCAGCCCTTTGACATAGCCATGCCAAAAAAAGAAGGAGCGATGGGCCTCGGGGGTGAGGACGAAGCTCTGGACCGGCTGTTCGTCTGTCGCTTTTTCGAACAGCAACAGCTCCACGGAGGTGGCGTGTTGGGAATAGAGGGAGAAATTCACCCCCTCAGCATCCGGCGTGGCGCCCAGTGGGTGTGGCGCACCGGGCAAGAGTGTCAGCGAGATCATGGGTTTCTCCTGTAGACGGTCTATGCCAGAGTGATCTCTTCCATCATCTCGTCAGCCTCCAGCATGGCCCGGATGCTGTCATTGGCGCCCTTGACGATCATCTCAGCATCCACGGCCATCTTGCCGCGCATGAAGGCCAGGGCCCGCACGGCAGGCACGCAAATGGTATCCAGGCCTGACATATCGACGATCAAGTGGTTGGGATTGGCCCCGATGGCCTCACCCAGTTTGGCGGTGAAGTAGGCAACCGCACGAGGGTCCAGATCACCCCCCAGGCTCATGACATCGCCTGTGACCTCGATCCCAAAGTGCTCCATACCCTCGCTGGGCACGAGCCGTACCACCACTTTTACCGCCTTGTCAGTTTCGGGCAGGGTGACGGTCAGGGCATCCTCATCGAATTTATCGTAGGCGTGGCCATCCAGGGTCACGGCGTCAATCCTGACGCTCCCTTTGGGCAGAAGATCCGGCGCCACCCGCAGGGTGCGATCCGCATGGGGCTGGGGTTTGAAATACAGATCCAGCGGCTCTTTGGTGATGAGCAGGTTGGTATAGACGGCGGCCAGATAACAGAGCTCGAAGCTGTGATAACCCGCCATGGAGTGGCTGCCTTTGTTGCGCTCGGTGCCCATCATGTAGGGAATGCCGTTGGCAAGCACATTGAAGTAGATACCACCGGCATCGTGATCCAGAAACCAGGCGTTATAGAAGGCCGAGGACTCACGGGCCAGACGCAGATAGTCGGGGCCCATCTCCACCCCGAAGAGAATAAGATAGGCCAGAATGCCCTGCTCCTGCTGCCACCAGGCCTTGCGATCATGCCAGGCGAAGCGGTGCCACTCTTCCTGATCACCCGTGACACGGGAAACCACGTCATACCAGCCGCCGCGCTGCTTATCCATACCATGCTGGGGCATGAGTTCGGCGATTCTGGCAGCAAACGCCTTGTATTCCGGCTTATCCACCATGGATCGGATGCGGGTCAGATTCCAGGCGATCTTCAGATTGTGGCCGACCACAGCCCGGTTCTGCTGCCAACCCCAGGTCTGATCATGGCTCCAGTCGGCGTGGAACTTTTCGTTCACGAAGGGGCTGTTGTCGTAGTCAGGGAAGTGCTCGGTGATGGTATCGGCACAGTACTCCAGCATCTTTTTCCATTCGGGGTTGTCCGTAGCCAATACCGCATTGATGAGATAGGCAGGGGCGTGATCCCCGACAGAGTTCCAGTTTTTGCGCGAGCGGTTACGATCCAGGCTCTCGGCGGTGCCATCAAAGCCGATGGGGTCGATGTGCGACCAGTAGCCGCCCTCTTTCGGGTCCAGATAGTATTTCTGGAACATGTTGATGGTCATCTGGATGTCGCGGGAGATGCGTGGATCGCCCGTGACACGGAAGGTCTGGGTGGGGCCTGCCAGGGCATAGATCTGCTCGTAGCACGGCAGGGCGTCGTAGTCATCGCCGAACTCCGAGGCAAAAATCTTGCGCTCGCTGGTGCCAAAGATATCGACAGCGTGATACCAGTAACAGGTCTGCTCGCTGCTGTTGTGACAGGCCAGATGGTCGCGCAGGTAGTCAGTACCCTTCTCTGCCGCCTCCAGATAGCGGTCATCACCGGTCAGCAGATAGGCGGAGGCGAAGCCATAGGTCAGGCGCGACAGGGTATCGGTCTCCTGACGGAAACCGCTCTCGACCCCATCGTCACTCAACTGGGTACGGTAGCGCCGGTAGTCGATGTCGCCGTCTCCGAACTCTGCCTTGAGATAGAAGTCGCCCAATTGGCGAATCTGCTTGATCCACCAGTCCTGGCGCTCGAACACAAACTCTTTTTCCGTCCGTCCGGTAAAGACGATGTGCTTGGCCTCGAAATGGGTGGTCTCCGCCTCCGGGTAGAAGATGCCATAGACGAAGCAGAACCGCCCTTCAACCAGCATATTGGTAACATCCGCCCCGGTACCGACAAAGGCCTCACCCAGGTTGCGGATAATCTCCGCGTAGCAGTTATCACCGATCTTTACCTCGAACTGGCGATCGTCGGTGGTCTTCAGGGTAAAGCTGTTGTTGCGCTCCCAGTCGAACGCCACCACATAGCCCATAATCAGGTCGGAAAAGGTAAAGTTCATTGCCATCATCTATCTCCTAAGTGTGTATTCGCGCTGAGTGATTCCTTGTTGATTTCCGCCGAAAGGCCCTCTTCCGCCAACCAGGAGCCGAAAAAGACCATGGGAATCATCTTCACCACCTCCAGGCTAACCAGAATAAGCAGCCCATAGTGGGAGAGGATGTGCCGCTCTCCCGGATCGGTAGCAGCAAAGAGCGTCTCTTCCATGCCTCCAAGCAATAGGCAAATGAGCGCCACCATAATCAACAGCCAGGGGTTGCGCACATAGCGGTCAATAAAACCTGCCAGGTGATACCGAAAATGGCCGGCCTTTTCGCTGTCATCCATCATTCTCAAACCGATCAATATCATTTCGAGCGATTTGGCGATGGCCAGCAGGGTCATGAGGCCCAAGCCAAAGTACCAGACCGACCGTGGCCCCGTCGCATCGCCGGCGATCCACTCCTGGTGGGTTTGCATCACCACCATGAGTAGCGTCATGAAAGCCAGCACAAACCCCAGGTAAGGGCTGTTCACAAAGCGGTGCAGCGCATGATCGAACAGGGTATCCCGCTCCCTTGTCTCCATCGTGATAAGGCCAAATCCGGTCAGGCGTGTCCCGGCCACCAGATAGGTCACACCAAAGGCAACGTGATGAATCCCCAGCAACGCCAGCCCAGAGTGGGCGTTGAAGAGAGCGGATATCCCACCACTCCCCGGCATATTCAGCAGATCGTATCCCGCCTGTCCCGCAATACATAAACCTGAAACGACAGCGACATAGGGGTTCGTAGAGAGGAAGCGAAAGAGCCGCTCCGCACGGGCTTCCACCCTGCGTTCAAGCGCCTGAAGCCCGCCCACGGACACCCTCAGGCTCTGGCTTTCAACTGCTCAATGATGGTTCTGGCCAGCAGATGGCAGTGACCACCTGTTCGGGCAGTGACCAGATCCCGATCCACCAGCACATCGACATCCTGATAATCAGCGCCATAGGCCCTGGCATCGCCAATCAGGTTGTTATGACAGGTGAGTTTCCGGCCCGCCACCAGATCCCTGCGTGGCGCCACCAGCCAGAGCCCGTGGCAGATGATCCCCTTGATGACCTGGGGCATGGCAAAGACCCTGGCCAGAAACGCTGTGGCTGGGGGGATCTTGGCAACGTCCTCGGTGTAGCGCAGTCGGTCTGCCACCATGCCCGAAGGGACGATGATGGCGGCATAGCTGGCCAGCTCATCGTCACTCATGTTCTCGAAGCTCTCGTTCACCGTCATTGGGGCCTTGTAATCATGCCCTTCAAAGGTCAGGGAGGGCTGATCCCAAAGCCGGGTGAGAAAGTGCAGATCCAGCCCCTCTTCAGGAAAGCGGTGCTGGTAATAGTGAATCTCGGTCTCGTAATAGTCGGTCTCCATGAGAACGGCGATCTTGCCGGACAGCTTATCCATCAATATCTCCTTATTGTTGATCGTGACCAACGGACCCGACCAGAATGCAGTGATGGCGGGCAACCCGAAACCGACGCGGTCTGATATCAGCCGACCGCGATGGCATTCTGGCAACTCAATCAAGTAAAGGTTAGATTCTCTGGTATTTCAAGACAGCGGGCTTCGGCTACGCTCAGCACCTACCCCTCTGAAAAGCTGAGCCGAAGGGGGAAGAATTCAGCGCTTCACAAACTTCTTTAAACGCTGCTTCTTGCGAACCTGACTGGGGCTCAGTTTATTGCGGCGCCCGGCATAGGGATTGTCGCCGGTCTTAAGCTCCAGACGCACCGGAGTACCCTCCAGTTTCAGGGCCTGGCGGAAGTAATTCACCAGATAACGCTGATAGGCGGCTGGCAAGGCCTCGGTCTGGTTACCATGGATAACGATGATGGGGGGGTTGCGCCCACCCTGGTGGGCGTAGCGCAGTTTCACCCGCCGACCACGTACCAGTGGAGGCTGGTGATCGAAGACCGCCTGCTCCAACAGCCGGGTCAGGACAGAAGTGGGAATGTCTCTGGTAGCCTGGGCATAGAGGCGGCCCACCAACACCGGCAGTGTACCCACGCCGCTGCCATGCAGGGCGGAGACAAAGCGCCAGGCAGCGAAATCGAGAAAGGGCAGACGACGTTGCAGACCGGCCTTCACCCGATCCCGTTCGTCGCCGGTGAGACCATCCCACTTGTTCACGGCGACAATGAGGGCTCGACCGCTGTCGATAATATGACCCGCCAGGGTCGCATCCTGTTCGGTCACCCCTTCGTGAGCATCCAGCACCAGGATGACAACGTTGGCCGCATCCATGGCCTGTAGCGTCTTGATGACGCTGAATTTCTCAACCCCCTCACCAATACGGGAGCGGCGTCTCACCCCCGCAGTATCGATCAGGGTGTAATGCCGACCATCGCGCTCGAAGGGGATGAAAATGCTGTCACGGGTGGTACCGGGATGATCGAAAACCACCACCCGTTCCTCGCCCAGAAGACGATTGACCAGGGTAGACTTGCCCACATTGGGGCGGCCGATGAGGGCGATCTTGATACTGTTCTCTTCCTCAGCGCTCTCATCCTCAACCGGCGGCAGGGTATCGAGGATGCCGTCGATCAGACTATGTACCCCACGACCATGGGCTGCGGCAATGGCTGCGGGCTGACCCAGCCCCATGCCCTGAAATTCGGCACAGGCCTGTAAGGGGTCCAGACCATCGGTCTTGTTCACCACCAGGGTCAAGGGCTTATTCAACCGGCGCAAAACATCCAGAATGCCCAGATCCCCAGGGGTACAGCCATCGCGACCATCGGTGAGAAAGATGACGTGCTGCGCCTCTTCAATGGCCAGACGCACCTGACGCTCCATAAGATCGGTCACCTCGGCATCTTTTGCCTGGCTATCCCGATTGAGGCCGTCGGCCAAACCACTGACGCCACCGGTATCCACCACCAGATAGGGCTGTTTGCCCAGGCGGCCAACGCCGTATTGACGATCCCGGGTCAGACCCGGCATATCCGCAACCAGGGCATCGCGGGTCTTGGTCAGACGATTGAACAGGGTCGATTTGCCCACATTGGGCCGCCCAACCAGGGCAATGACGGGCAACATAGGCGTACGGCAGCCTTAACTGCCGCCCAGGCTGATGGCAGCGAAATCGCCACCGTCACCATAGACGTAGAGCAGCCCATCCCTGACGACGGGGGCGGCGGTGATGGGTGAGCTCCCCACGCGGGTGCGCCCCACCACGGAGCCATCCTCGGTCCGAAGCCAATGCAGATAGCCTTCATAATCCCCCATCACCACATAACCCCGATAGGGAACGGGCGCGGTCAAACGACGATATTGAAACTGGCTCTGTTTCCAGCCCGAATCCGAGGAGTCCGTATTAAACGACCAGATATGGTCCATGGCATCGGTAACATAGATATGCTGGCTGTCCCCCGAAAGACCGGAATAGGAAGAGAGGGCCCGGCGCCAACGCACACTGCCATCAGCCAGAGAGATGGCAGCCAGATCGCCCTGAAAGGTCACCACATAGATGGACTGGTCGATCACCAGGGGATCCGCATCGATATCCACCATGCGATCCAGTTCGGTACGACCCCGGGCCATACTGACACTGACCTCCCAATTCAACTCGCCATTCTGCAGGCCCAGAGAGGCCAGCTTGCCGTTGGAGAAGCCGCAGATAACGCTGTCACCCACGATAACTGGCGAACTGCTGCCCCGCAGGCTGAGCACGGGCACGCTGTGGAAATAGGTCCAGCGCACGGCGCCGGAGGCGGCATCCAGACCGGTCACCTTACCATCCAGGGTATGTACCACCACCACGCCTTGAGCCGCTTGGGGCACAGAAAGCACCTCACTGCTGACCCGTGCCCGCCAGCGTTCATCGCCCCTGTCGACACCCAGGGCGATCACCTCGGCATCCCGGGTACCGACCAGCACCAGACCGGAACCGACACCCGGGCCACCGGAGGCTGGCACATCCAGATCACGACGCCAGATGACCTGCCCGCCCCGGGCGTTACGCGCTACCACCTCACCCTCGGCATTGGCCAGATAGACCCGCCCCTCTTCGATAGCAGGGGCCAGTTTCAGTAATTTCTTGTCCGTACCGCCACCGATCCCACCCTTCCAGACCACTCTGGGCTGGATCTGGTTCTTGACCTCCACCAGCTTGGCCGGTGGCATATTGGGCTTTTCGCTTTGGAACCAGCCGACCGGGTTCATGGAACCACAACCGCTCAGCAACATAGGCAACACCAGCACAGCGATGAGCGGGTAACGCCCCATCAGTGGCTCTCCTCGGCACGGCTGGCCGTTTTGCTCTCTTCGGGGATGGTCAACGCCAGATCTTCCAGCTTCCATCGGACCAGATCCGCATCCGGGGTCTTTTCCGCCAAAGCCAGTTGATAGGCCTGTGAGGCTGCCTTGAGATCGCCCGCTGCCAGGGCAATATCGCCTTTCAAATGCGCTACGCTACCCAGATAGGCCTTGTTGTGAATCTGATCCAGGTACTTCCTGGCCTCATCCGGACGCTTCAACCCGACCAACAGCCGACCCAGACGCAAACGGGCCAAATCCTGTAGTGCCGCATCACGCCCCTGGCTGGCCACCCGCTGCAAAGGGGCCTCGGCCTCAGCTTCATGGCCAGAAGCCACCTGGGCCTGAGCCATGTAGAGGGATGCCAGGTCCGAATAATAGGTATCCCCGTAGCTATCCAGGATCTGCTTGCCCTGGGTCAGGGCCTGGTCCGTTTTACCCACAGTCAGCTGCTGCTGCATGCTGGCCAGCGCCTGTGCCGCCCTGGCATTGATATTGGCCCGATGCTGTTCCCAGGCCTTCCAGCCAAACACCACCGATAGCCCAACAATGGCACCCACAAAAACCTGCATGCCATTCTCACGCCACCACTTCTTCAAGGCCTCAGCCTGTTGTTCGTCGGTCTCAAAACTCACGCTGTTTGCTCCTGGCCCGAGAAAAACTCTTCGAGCTGCTGCTGGGTCATTTCCTGCTGTTCGCCTTGACCCCGTAAAGGTTTCAGGGATATCACGCCCCGGGCCAGTTCATCCTCACCCAGCACCAAAGCGAAGGCGGCACCGCTTTTATCCGCCCGTTTGAATTGGCTTTTAAAGCTGCCGCCGCCGCAGTTTACTTGCATTCTCAATCCTGGCAAACGGTCACGCAGCCCCTCAGCAAAGGCAGGACCCTGGCGCTCTGCCTCTGATCCGGCCAGTATCAGATAGACGTGGGGCGTGGGGGCATCCCCCGCACACCCCTGCTCTTCCAATAGGGCAATGAGGCGCTCCACACCGAGAGCAAAGCCCACCGCGAAGACCGGCTTGCCACCCAACTGGGCCACCAGGCCGTCATAGCGTCCACCCGCACAGACCGTTCCCTGAGCACCCAGTCGCTGGGTAACCCATTCGAACACGGTACGATTGTAGTAATCCAAGCCGCGCACCAAACGGGGGTTCACCCGGTAGGGGAGACCCACGGCATCGAGGGCTTCCCGCAACTGCCGAAAATGACCGCGACTCTCTTCACCAAGGAAATCGCTCAGGTTGGGCGCTCCGGCAATGATCCCGGCCATTTCGGGGTTTTTGCTGTCGAGAATGCGCAGGGGGTTGCTCTGCAAGCGCCGTTGGCTGTCTTCATCCAGGCCCTGCTCATGGCTGAGCAGATAGGCCACCAGGGCCTCGCGATAGGCCAGACGCTCTTCGGGATCGCCCAGGGAATTGAGCTGCAACTCCAGATCGGTGAGGCCAAGCTGTTGCCAGAGTCGCCGGGTGATGAGGATGGTCTCCACATCGATATCAGGCCCGGCCATACCAAAAGTCTCGACACCGATCTGATGAAACTGGCGATAGCGACCCTTCTGGGGGCGCTCATGCCGGAACATGGGGCCAGCGTACCAGAGGCGCTGAGCCTGCTGTAGTAGGCCATTCTCCATACAGGCACGCACACAACCGGCAGTGCCCTCCGGGCGCAGGGTCAGGCTGTCACCGTTACGATCCGTAAAGCTGTACATCTCCTTTTCGACGATGTCTGTCACCTCGCCGATGGAACGTTTGAACAGCTCGGTCATCTCCAGCACCGGCATGCGGATCTCACGATAGCCGTAAACATCCAGTACCTGACGCACCCGCGACTCGAGAAAACGCCACAGAGGCATCTGCCCGGGCAGAATATCGTGCATGCCACGAATGGCTTGGAGTTTTTTGGCCATAGAAAATCGGAACTAGGGATCGAGGGTGAATTTCGCCACGCCACCCTGCTGATGGGCAGAAAAATCGTAGGGCTGACCATTGACCAGAATACGCACCTTATCCGCCCGGTCAAACCGCACCAGATAGGGAGGCGAACCGGCAAGATGATGCTCTTCACCCTTTCTCAGTTCACCAGAGAGACGGTATCGGCCGCTGGCATCCTCTATCTCAACCCAACAACTGCCCAACAGCTCCAGCACAATGTCCTTATCTGCGGCTACGGAATCCTGACCAGAGGCATAGGTCGCATCAGACGACACAGGAACCGGCGCATCCAGGGACTCGGTGAGCGGGGGATCCCCTGGCAAACGACGGGAGGGCGAAGAGAATCCCTGGGCACGGGGATTCACTGCCCCTTTCGGCGTTGTCTTTTGTTCGGAGCCGGTGATGCGGTGCCAAAGACTCTGAAGATCCTGATAGACATCATTGGGCGATTTAATCCGGATATTGCCCATCTTGGAGGCACCCCAATAAAGGCCTGCCAAAATGAGCCCCGCAACCAGTACCCAGATAAGCATTCGGCCCACTTTCGCCGTAGCGCCACTCCCCACTGGAGGATGACTGACACCAGGGAAACTTGGCTTGATGGCCTTGAGGCGACGCAACCCACCCTCATCAGGATTGATCATCACGGGGTCTGGCAGAGGCTCCTCTAACCGATTCTCCGCTACCCGCATGGCATGAGGACCAACGGGCGTCGTCCGCCGGGGTGTGGGGGCCTTAGTCGGCCTTGGCGGTGGCGGCTCTGCAGGAATATCTTGCACAGAACCCTGCCTGGGAGCTACGGCAGGTGCTTCCTGGGGCATCCTGACAGCGGGGGGAGGCTCCGGCACCCGATCAGGCATTCTGGGAACCTCCGCCTTAGGTGCTGAAGACTTGGCAAACGCCTTCTCCCAACCGGAAAGCGGTTCCCTTTTTTCAGCAGAAGCGACAGGCTTCTTTTTCGACAAACCTGCAAAAAAACCAGAGGTTTTCTCCCTGATCCCTTCGGAAACCGCGGCTCTCTCGGGAATTTTTCTCTCAGCTTTCTGGACAGATTTGGCCTTGGTCACAGCCGAAGGCACTTTCTGGGTAGGGGGAGATCCCATATTGGTCGCCGCCCGATACTCCCTCAGAATATCCTCTTCCGGCTCTCCCAAAAGATTGGCGTAATTCTTCAGGTATCCCTGCACGAACACAGGGGGGGGTAATCGGGAAAAATCGTTGTTTTCCAGGCCTTCCACAAAACTCTGTTTGAGGTTCAGTTGTTGAGAGGCCCAGGCCACATCGTGCCCCAGGGCCTGACGGGCCGCTTTCAAACGCTGGCCAGGACCTCGTGCCATCCCCAAAGTCTCTGAATATTCTGTCATGCGCCCTTTTCCATTTGTCGCAAGAGGCTGACCTGTTTGGACTCTGGATACTGCTTCCGAAGCAGATCCCGATACCGGCTTGCCGTTTTCTTTTGTTTCAATCTGGACTCAATGCGATAGGCCGTCCACAGGGTGCTGGCATTGTGGCGACCCACGCGTTCAAAACGGGAGAGATAGTTTTTGGCCATACCCGTATCGCCCATCTCATATTGGATTTCAGCCATCTGCGCCAAGGCAGGCGGATAGTTGGCATTGGCTGAGAGTGCCTTGCGCAAATAGTCATTGGCCCGCTGCTTATCACCGTTGGTATAGGCACAGATGCCCGCATTGGTAAAGGCAAACTCGGGCTGCCGGTTCAGAGGATTCGTCACCGCAGCTTCAAAATTCTTGATGGCCTCATCCACGCGCTTTCTGGTACAGAGAAAGCTGCCATAGGCGTTGAGGGCATAAAAATTCCGCGAATCCAGACTCACCGCTTTTTTGTAGTGGGTCTCTGCAGGACCATCCTGACCCAATCGTTGGTAGATCAAGGCCAGAACATTATGGGCATTGGCGTCATTCGGGCCCGCGGCCACCGCCTTTTTGCCCTCTTGAAGAGCAATATCCATGCGATTTTCACGCATATAGGCAATGGCCAAATTGGAATAGATCGAAGAATTGCTATTGAGCTTGGCATGGGGATTGCCGGCCTGCCCCATCGCATCCACATCGTTCTTATTCTGGGTGTTTGCACAGCCCCCCAGGAGGAGAACAAAACAGAACCATATCAACCCTCTCATGGTCTCGCCTCCTGTACCGAAACAATCTGTGAATTCGACACCAGACGGCGACGCTTATCCCACACCCGGCCCACCAGTTGACCACAGGCAGCGTCAATATCCTCACCGCGGGTTTTCCGGGTCATGGAAATAATCCCCGCCCGCATCAGACGCTGACGAAAAGCCTCGACCCGTCCCGCCGGCGAGGCCCGATAGCCACTGCCGGGGAAGGGATTGAAAGGAATGAGATTCATTTTTGAGGGCACCGGCTCCAACAGACGAATCAGCTGACGCGCATGCTCATCGCTATCGTTAATGCCATCCAGCATCACGTACTCCCAGGTGACTTTACGGCGCTTGTCGCCTTCGATATAGCGCTGACAAGCAGGTATTAACTCTTCCAAAGGATATTTTCTATTGATGGGCACCAACTGATCACGCAGGGTATTGTTGGGGGCGTGTAAGGAGACTGCCAGGCTGACATCCGCCACCTCTCGCAGCCGCGCCAGGGCAGGAACAATGCCCGAAGTACTGATCGTGATCTTGTGTTTGGACAGGCTGTAGCAGAGCGTGTCCTGCATGATATTCAGCGCGCCGATCACATTATCCAGATTGGCCAAAGGCTCTCCCATCCCCATCAAGACCACATTGGACACCGGCTTGCCCAAATAGTGCCGCATGATCCACAACTGGCCGACAATCTCCCCCACACTGAGGTTGCGATTAAAGCCCTGGCGGGCGGTGGAACAAAAGCTGCATTCCAAAGCGCAGCCCACCTGAGAGGAAACACAGAGGGTATGGCGGTTATCATCGGGGATATGGACCATCTCCACTCGATTGTGGCCATCCAGTGCCAGTGCCAGCTTATGGGTGCCGTCCGATGCCAGCTGATCCCTGGCCAATTGCGGTAAGCGCACCTCAGCCACCTGGGCCAGTTGTTCGCGCAGGCGCAGACTGAGATCGGTCATGGCGGGAAAATCGCTGACCAAGGGTTTGTGGATCCACTTCAACAGGTTCCGGCCATGAAAGGCCTTATGCCCAAGAGACTGGACATAGGCCTCCATGGCAGAGCGATCAAAATCGAGTAGGTTGACTTTTTCAGTAGTGGTCATGACGCAAGAGGAGGGCCGACATCTGCCTTAATCATAGCCAGTCAGTTTATCCCAGAGGCAGATTGCAATCAAAAAAGAATGCTTTTTTCCTAGACAGTTAGCCCGAATACTTCATACATTAGGATTTATTTCACCCGCCGCCGCACCTGCATCACATCCGGCAGTTGGGCTATCTTATCCAAAACCCGGCTGAGTTCGCCCATATCTCGGATCTCTGCGGTAAAGCGAAAATCCGCCCGGTCACGCTTGGGGCTACTCTGACTGGAGACCCCGAGCACGTCCACATCCTCGGCTGAGAAAATGGCGGAGATGTCCCGCAGCAGACCACGGCGATCACCGGCACTGATGAGAATATCCACGGCATAGCGTTCATCGCCTTTGGTCTCTCCCCAATCGGCCTGGATCAGGCGGTCCCGATCCGCCTCCGGCAGCTTGGACACCACCGGGCAATCCTGACGATGCACCGTCACCCCCTTGCCCCGGGTAATGAAACCGATGATGGGGTCGCAGGGGACAGGCTTACAACACTTGGCCAGGTTATAGAGCAAGTCATCCATGCCCGCCAGCATCACTGCCCCAGCCCGCTTTGAGGCATTTTTTCGCTGGGGTGAACGAACGGGCAGAGAAACCGGCTCCGAATCAGGTTTCGGCCGCTCCCTGCGTCCCAGACTGTTGGCCACCTGCACCGGAGACAGCTCACCGTTGCCGATGGCCACCAGCAGGTCGTCCATCTTCTTGAAATTGAACTGCCCCGCCACCTGACTCAAATCGGGGTGTTTCAGACCCAGACGCTCGATCTCGCGATCCAGACTGGCCCGTCCCATGGCGAGATGCTGCTCGGCGTTCTGTTGCTTGAACCACTGACGCACCCGACTGCGAGCACGAGAGGTCTTGAGATAGCCGCTGTGGACAGAGAGCCAGTCGCGACTGGGACCACCGTTTTTGACCGTCATCACCTCAACGGTCTCACCGCTGCTGAGGCCATAGGTCAGCGGTACGATACGCCCGTCCACCTTGGCGCCACGGCAGCGATGACCCACATCGGAATGGACGGCATAGGCGAAATCCAGCGGCGTCGCCCCCGCCGCCAGTTCGATCACCTTGCCCAGGGGGGTCAACACATAGATGCGGCTCGGTTCCAGGCCGTCTTTGAACTGCTCCGCGAAATCCTGGCCTGCCGCCTCTTCCTTCAGTTCAAGCCACTGACGCATCCACTCCAGACGACGCTGAAACTCCGCATCATGGCCACGACTCTCCTTATAGGCCCAGTGGGCCGCCACCCCGCGCTCGGCATGCTGGTGCATTTCGTAGGTGCGTATCTGCACCTCCAGAGGCTTGTCCTCCGGCCCGATCACCGCCGTATGCAGGGAGCGATAGAGATTGGATTTCGGGGTAGCGATGTAGTCGTCGAATTCACCGGGGATATAGCGCCACAACCCATGCACCAGCCCCAGCACGGCATAACACTCGGCCAGCGTATTGACCAGAATACGCACCGCCAGCAGATCAAAGATCTGATCGATATCCACCTTTTTGCGCTGCATCTTTTTCCAGATGCTGTAGATGTGTTTGGGACGGCCGGCGATGTTCGGCTCAATTCCGGCCTCGCGGCATTTTTCGGTGAGTAGGCCGATGACCTGATTGATGTACTCCTCGCGCTCGGTCCGGCGACCATCCAGACTCTTGGCAATGCGCTGGTACGCCTCCGGCTCCAGGTAGCGCAGGATGAAATCCTCCAGCTCCCACTTGATGCGCCAGATACCCAACCGATTGGCCAGGGGGGCATGCAGCTCCCGGGTCTCCAGGGCGAGGAGGCGGCGTACCTCGGTATCTTCCTGCTTCAGCTGCCGCATCTGATGCAGACGTTCCGCCAGCAGAACGACCACCACCCGCACATCGCTGGCAATGGACAACAGCATGCGCCGCAGATTCTCGGTATGGGCCTCTACCGAGGCCAAACTCTGACCGGCATGCACCTCAGCCAGCGCCCCCAGCTTGCGCAGATCGGCCAGCATCGGGCAGAGCACCGCATCCAGGACCTCGCCACAGGCCGACACCTCGATGGGCAACTGGGTGATGTGTACCAGCGCCACCGCCAGGGTCTCATCGTCCATCTCCAGCTCATGGAGAATGTCGGTCACCGCCAACCCCTGCAGCAGGGTCTCCGGCAGCAAGTCGGTACAGAGGCCGCAGGCCTTGCGTAACAGAGGCAATCGCTGGGCACCCCGTTCCCGCTCCAGCAGCGAGACCCAATCGGAAACCGCCTCGGCATCCAGGGCCCCGGCGTCAGGCAGACGGGCAACCAAACTGACCACGGAAGTCTTATCCGTTAATGCCAGGCGTCAGTCCAGCACATGGCTGACCAGACCATCGGCCAGCTTGGGCTCGAACCAGGTGGATTTGGGCGGCATCACCTCACCCGCATCGGCCACCGCCATCAGATCTTCCATGGCCGTGGGATAGAGGGAGAAGGCCAGACGCATCTCGCCCGTATTCACCCGATGGGCAAGCCCTTTCAGACCCCGGATACCACCGACAAAATCGATGCGATCATCCCGCCGGGGGTCGCTGATGCCCAGGATGGGGTCGATGAGGTTATTGGCCAGCAGGCTCACATCCAGCCGCCCCACCGGGTCATCACTCGGGATCAGCTCAGGCCGCAGTGTCAACTGATACCAGCAGCCATCGAGATACATGCCGTAGGTGGCCGGTTGTTCCGGTTTGACCGGCGCCCCGCTGGGAATCACTTGAAAACGCTCCGCCACCCGATCGAGAAACGCCTCCGGCTCCAGACCATTGAGATCGCGCACCACCCGGTTGTAGTCCAGGATTTGCATCTGATCGTGAGGGAAGATGACGCTCAGAAAATAGTTATAGGATTCATCCCCCGAGTGACCGGCATTGGCCGCCTGCCGGGCCGCGGCCACCCGTGAAGCAGCAGCGGAACGATGGTGACCATCAGCCACATAGAGGGCTGGCATGGCATCGAAGGCCGCCGTCAGCGAGGCGACCTGGGCCTCGTCCTGCAACACCCACAGCTCATGGCGCACCCCATCCTCGGCAGTGACATCCACCTCTGGATCACGGGCACTGGTCTCGGCCAGAATCTGATTGACCTGGGCGTGGCTGGGATAGACCAGAAATACCGGACCGGTCTGGGCATTGAGGGCATCGACCTGACGCACCCGGTCATCCTCTTTGTTGGGCCGGGTGAATTCATGTTTTTTGATGCGATTTTCGTCGTAGGCCTCCACCGAGGCAGCAGCTACCAGACCGGTCTGCTGATGCTCATTCATGGTCAGGCGATAGACGTAATAGGCAACGCGATCATCGCGCACCAGCACCCCGGCCTCAATCTGCTGTTGCAGGTTCTCCGCCGCCTTGGCATAGACTTCGGGAGCGTAGGGATCGGTGCCCTGAGGCAGATCCACCTCGGGCCGGGAGATATGCAGAAAGCTCCAGGGCCGATCCTTGACCATGGCGCGCGCCTCAGCGGCGTTCATCACGTCATAGGGGGGTGCGGCCACATCGGCTGCCCGGCCCGGCGCAGGGCGCAGTCCGGTAAAGGGTAGGATCAAAGGCATCGTTTTTCCTTTATGGATTTAATCGTGTTCGTCTATCCAGGCCATCTGGATGGCTTCGAGAATCTTTTCACCGGAGTGCGCCGGATCGTCATCAAACCCGGGCAGAGCCAGTACCCAGGCACGCAGATCGACAAAGTTGACCTGGCTGGGATTCTGATCAGGATGCGCCTCATCCAGGGCGATGGCGATCTCCAGGGTATCGGTCCAGCGCAAACCCATCTCAGTGCCCCTCGGAGACCATATTGATGTTGTACTTGGGAATTTCAATCACCAGATCGACCTCCCCCACCCGCGCCTGACAACTGAGGCGGGATTCCGGCTCCAGCCCCCAGGCCTTGTCCAGCAGATCATCTTCCTCCTCCTCAGAGGCGATCAGGGAATCGAACCCCTCGCGCACAATAACGTGACAGGTGGTGCAGGCGCAGGATTTTTCGCAGGCGTGTTCCAGGGGGATGCCCTGATTAAGAATGGCATCGATCAGGGAGTCGCCGGGCGTCACCTCAAAGACAGCGCCTTCGGGGCAGAGCTCTTCGTGGGGCAGGATAATGATCCGTGGCATGACTACTCTCCCTCAAAATCTTGGATGGCCTTACCCGCCATGGCCTGACGCACACTCTGGTTCATGCGTCGCTCCACATAAAATTCGCAGCGTTTTTCCAGGGCATCCCGCGCTGCTTTCAGGGCCACGGCATCGGGTACATTGAGCGCGGCCTGAAGCAGCTGCAGAGCAGTATCGATCTGCGCCTGCTCCTCCACAGTCAGCAGGGTTTCACTATCCTGTCGCAGGGCTGCTCGCAGGGCCTCCAGCACCCGCCGGGCCTCCACCTGCTCCTCCCGCAGACGGCGCTCGTCCATGTCGGATTCGGCATGGGCGAAGGAGTCCTTGAGCATGGTCTCCACCTCGGCATCGGTCAGGCCGTAGGAGGGCTTCACCTCGACCTTGGCCTGGACGCCGCTGGTCTCTTCTGAGGCGGTGACGCTCAGCAGGCCATCGGCATCCACCGCAAAGGTCACCCGAATCCGGGCCGCACCGGCCACCATGGGCGGGATGCCGCGCAGCTCAAATCGGGCCAGAGAGCGACAATCACTCACCAGATCGCGCTCACCCTGCACTACCTGCACCGCCAAAGCAGTCTGACCATCTTTGAAGGTGGTGAACTCCTGGGCGCGCACCACCGGGATGGTGGTGTTGCGGGCGATAATGCGCTCAACCAGCCCGCCCATGGTCTCGATACCCAGTGACAGGGGCAGTACATCCAGCAGCAGCATCTCCTCATCGGGCTTGTTCCCCACCAGAATATCAGCCTGGATGGCCGCGCCGATGGCCACCACCCGATCCGGGTCGATATCGGTCAGAGGTTCCGCCTGAAACAGCTCTCCCACCCGTTCCCGCACCCGTGGCACGCGGGTTGAGCCACCTACCATGACCACATCCTTCACCTCGGTAACGCCGATGCCAGCATCCCGCAACGCCCGGCGGCAAGCGCTCAGGGTCTTGCTGATGAGGGGATCGATGAGGGCGTTAAATTGCTCGCGGCTCACCTCAGTAGTCCAGATGCCCCCATCAGCCAGGGCCAGCTCCGCTATCGCAATCTCGCTGGCACTGAGTTCGGTTTTGATCCGATTGGCCTGACCCAGCAACTGGCGCTGCATGGCGGGATCAAGATCAGCATCCAACCCAGCCTGCTCCAGCAGCCACTGGGCCAGGGCATGGTCAAAATCATCCCCACCCAGGGCCGAGTCGCCACCGGTGGACATGACCTCAAACAGCCCCTTGTGCAGACGCAAAATAGAGATATCAAAAGTACCGCCGCCCAGATCGTAAATAGCATGTACCCCTTCGGGCTGGCGATCCAGTCCATAGGCCAGAGCCGCCGCCGTGGGTTCGTTGAGCAGGCGCAACACCTTGAGACCGGCCAGCCGGGCAGCATCTTTGGTCGCCTGGCGCTGGGCATCGTCGAAATAGGCGGGCACGGTCACCACGACCCCACTGAGCTCCCCCCCCAGGCTGGCCTCCGCCCGCCGGGAGAGAATCTTGAGAATTTCGGCAGAGACTTCCACCGCTGTCACCAACTGGTTCCCCGCCCGAATACGAGGCACAGAGCCCTTCAGATCAAAGTCATTGGGCAGCTGACCGCCCAGGGTCTTGAGATCGCTGACCCCCCGACCCATCAGCCGTTTCACCGATTGGATGGTGTTGAGGGGGTCCTGTTGCAGCATGGCCCTGGCCGCCTGGCCGACGATCACCTCACTGCCCTGATAGCGCACCACCGATGGCAGCAAGTGCTGACCTTCGGCATCCGCCAGGGTATCAGCCTGCCCACTGCGCACGCTGGCCACCAGGGAGTTGGTGGTCCCCAGATCGATACCGGCTGCCAGCCGGTGTTGATGGGGAGCCGCGGACTGGCCCGGCTCGGCGATCTGCAATAGGGCCATAGGATCTCTTTAGTATTGAATCGTTGACATTGGGCCGCCTAGTGTAACCGCTCAGCCATCCAGTGCCATCTCTTGCTGCTCGATCTCAAACAGCAGCCTGTTCAAAAACTGGAGCTTGCGCACGTTCTCCCGCACCACCGCTAGGTGATCGTCCGTGGGCGAGGAGAAAGCATTCGCCATCTCCGCCACCAGACCATCAACCTGCTGCTGGATGTGGGTTCGGAGCCTATCCAGGGCAGTAAAGGGATCGGGCTGATCCCGCACCTCCTCCAGGGTCTCGCGCATCTCCATCTGGGCCATCAAGAAGGCGCCATCATGGGTCGCCTCGCCCCGCTCGTCCATCTCGACACCATGCAGAGAGAGCAGGTAACGTGCCCGCAGCATGGGGCTTTTCAGCACCTCGTAGGCCTCATTGACCCGGGCCGTCAATTGGGCTGCATAGCGCCGCTCGGCATCGCTGGCAGTGGCAAAACGATCTGGATGGACACTGCGCTGCAATTCACGATAGCGTGCCGCAAGATCTGCCATATCCAGGGAAAACCCCTGGGCGATAGCGAAAAGATCAAAAAAATTGCTGTTGAGATCGGCCATAAAAATAAAAACGGGCCTAGGCCCGTTGCGAACCAGAAACCATCAAAACCTCAAACCTGGAAGCTCTCGCCACAACCACAGGCCGTTTTGACATTGGGATTGTTGAATTTAAAACCTTCGTTGAGGCCCTCCTTGACGAAATCCACTTCGGTACCATCCAGATAGACCAGGCTTTTAGGGTCAATAACCAGGGTGATGCCCTTATCTTCGAAGGTCTGATCTTCAGGGTTGGTTTCATCGGCAAATTCCAACACGTAGGCCAGACCGGAACAGCCTGAGGTTTTTACCCCCAGGCGCAGGCCTACGCCAGAGCCACGATTGTTCAGATACTTGCTGACATGGGCCGCAGCCGCTTCCGTCAGGGTAATCCCCATCTCGCTCAATCCCCCTGCTTCTGCTGATAATCGGAAATGGCGGCACGAATGGCATCTTCTGCCAAGACCGAGCAATGCACCTTGACCGGCGGCAAAGCCAGCTCCTCGGCAATATCGGTGTTTTTGATTTCCATCGCCTGATCCAGGGTTTTGCCCTTGACCCACTCGGTGAGCAGGGAACTGGAGGCGATGGCGGAGCCGCAGCCGTAAGTCTTGAACTTGGCGTCTTCAATCACGCCCTCATCGCTGACTTGAATCTGCAGGCGCATCACATCGCCGCAGGCGGGTGCGCCCACCATGCCGGTGCCGACCTTTTTGTCATCGGTGTTCAGTTTGCCCACGTTTCGTGGGTGTTCGTAATGGTCTAAAACCTTATCGCTGTATGCCATGACTGCTACCTCGCATACCTGATGAAATTAATGGGCTTGCCACTGCACCGACTTGAGATCGATGCCGTCTTGATACATATCCCAGAGGGGTGATAGCTCGCGCAACCGATCAATCTGGGCGCAAACACTGTCGATGGCGAAATCCACCTCCTCTTCGGTGGTAAAGCGGCCCAGACTGAAGCGGATAGAGCTGTGGGCCAGCTCATCCTCACGCCCCAGGGCACGCAGCACATAGCTGGGTTCCAGGCTGGCAGAGGTGCAGGCGCTGCCGGATGAGACCGCCAGATTCTTGATCGCCATGATGAGGCTCTCCCCTTCCACGAAAGCAAAGCTGACGTTAAGATTACCCGCCACCCGATGATCCATATCACCGTTCAGATAGACCGCCTCCAGATCTTTGAACCCGTACCAGAGTCGATTGCGCAGGGCCAGAATGCGGCGATTGTCGGTCTCCATCTCCGCCTTCGCCAAACGGAAGGCTTCGCCCATACCAACGATCTGATGAGTTGGCAGGGTGCCTGAGCGCATACCACGCTCATGGCCACCACCGTGGATCTGAGCCTCCAATCGCGCCCTGGGCTTGCGCCGCACATAGAGGGCACCAATGCCCTTGGGGCCGTAGCATTTGTGGGCGGAGAAAGACATGAAATCCACGTTGAGCTGAGCCAGATCGATGGGTACTTTACCCGCCGACTGGGCGGCATCCACATGGAACATCACCTTATGCTCACGGCAGATGTCACCCAGAGCGGCAATATCCTGGATGACACCAATCTCGTTATTAACGTGCATGATAGACGCCAGAATGGTGTCTTCTCGCAGAGCAGCGCGAAACTTGGCCAGATCGATCAGCCCATTGGGCTCGGGCTCGAGATAGGTCACTTCGAAACCTTCTCGTTCCAACTGGCGGCAGGTATCCAGCACCGCCTTGTGCTCGGTCTTGCAAGTAATCAGATGGCGTCCCTGTTTCTGATAGAAATGGGCCGCACCCTTGATGGCCAGATTGTCGGATTCGGTCGCACCGCTGGTCCAGATGATCTCTTTGACATCGGCATTGACCAGAGCGGCCACCTGCTGACGTGCCTCTTCGATCAGCGACTCCGCCTTCCAGCCAAAGCTATGAGAGCGCGAGGCTGCATTGCCAAAATCCCCATCCAGGGTTAGGCAGGCGCACATCTTCTCCGCCACCCGGGGATCGACCGGGGTGGTCGCGGCATAATCGAGATAGACAGGTCGCTTCATGATGCCAACTGATTGAGGCCAATCTTGATGTTGTCTGCAGAACCCTGCCCCTCATGGATCTGACGTTGGGCCACCTCCTGCACACCTTTGCGATTCATGAGGTCTTGCAGGCTGATGCCATCGAGATAGGTGTAGATACGGTCACTGAGATCCTGCCACAGATCGTGGGTCAAACAACGATCATTGCCCTGACAGTTATGGGCCCCACCACAACGGGTTGTGTCTACGCTCTCATCCACTGCGGAGATCACCTCGGCCACAAAGATCTTTGAGGCCTCTCGCCCCAGGCTATAACCGCCACCTGGCCCACGCACACTGGAAACCAGGGTGCGCCTGCGCAAACGAGAGAAAAGTTGCTCCAGATAGGAGAGCGAAATCCCCTGTCGCTGTGCAATGTCAGCCAGCGTTATGGGCCCCTGACCTTTGTGCAGCGCCAGATCCAGCATCGCAGTGACTGCGTACCGCCCTTTGGTGGTCAGTCTCACTTTTCACACTCCCCAGAGGAACTCAAACATGGTAGGAACTATACAATGACCAACAAAAATGGTCAACTTTGTCCCCTGGGATTTCATAGGGTTTCTCAACCCTCAAAACCTTCCTCCCGCGCTCGTTTCTGCAGCTCCTCCCCAGTAGAGTGGATTTCACAGGAGGTCAGATCCGGCAGATCCATCTCCTCATCGTAGGCCCCCATGGCCTTGAGGGTCTGACACATGGATTGCATGCGCTTATCCACCACATGAATATGGTCCAGCATACAGTTGATGGCGTGGGCCACAGGGTCTGGCGCATCCGCCGTCACCCCATAGGCATCAAAGCCCATCTTTTCCGCAATCACTTTTCGATGCGAAGTGTCCTTGTTCTCATCCCGCTGAATCAAACGCCCCGGCACTCCTACCACCGTTGCCTTATCGGGCACAGGCTTAATCACCACAGAGTTGGATCCAATTCTGGCCCCGTTGCCAATCAAAATCGGCCCCAGCACCTTAGCGCCAGCCCCCACCACCACATCATTGCCCAGGGTCGGATGGCGCTTGCCCTTTTCCCAACTGGTTCCTCCCAGAGTCACGCCATGATAGAGAGTGCAATCATCGCCAATGATCGCTGTCTCCCCAATCACCACCCCCATGCCGTGATCGATAAAAAAGCGACGACCGATACTGGCACCGGGGTGAATCTCGATGCCGGTCAGCCACCGGGCCATATGGGCATTCATCCGTGCCAGCCAAAACCAGTGATGCTGCCACAACCAATGGGAGAGCCGATGACCCAACAAGGCGTGCAAACCAGGATAGGCCGTCAGCACCTCAAACCAGGAACGCGCCGCCGGATCGCGCTCAAACACGCAGCGAATGTCTTCTTTCAGTCGTTGAAACATCGTTGCCTTCTGAAAATCTTTGCGAAACCCGATTGGAAACCACCCGACCTATCCAGCACCAGGGGAATGGCCGACCATTATCCATCATCCCATACAGATTACTATGTCTTTGGGACTGCCCCAAAGACAACAACTTTGGCCAATCCTCACTGCCGTAAGCCCTGGCAGTTCCCACTGAGGTTGCATTGGGAAAAAACCTGTAGTGCCCACTAATCCAACAATTGCCTGGATTTCAAAGGCAGGCGAATGATAAAGACTGTTCCCCGACCTATTTCAGACTCAGCTTCAATAGTGCCACCATGTTTCTTGACCACCATCGTATAGGCAATATTCAACCCCTGACCCGTTCCCTTGCCAACCTCCTTGGTGGTAAAAAAGGGATCGAATATTTTTTCACGTACCTCTTCCGACATACCAGTACCGGTATCACTGATGCGAATCTCCACCCAGTTTTCATCCTGTTCCGTGGTTATTCTGATGGTTCCCTTTTTGCCGGAATTCTCACCGGCCACATCAGCGATGGCATGAGCGGCATTGATGATGATATTCAGGACAACCTGGTTAAAATCACCTTTAAAAACCGGGACCATGGGCAGAGAAGCATCCAGATCAGTCACCATCTCTGCAACATACTTCCATTCGTTGCGCGTCACGATAATCGTATTCTGTATCGCACTGTTCAGGTCCGTCAGTTCCTTGCTGGTCGTTCCGGGATGGGAGAATTCCCGCATTGAACGCACGATGGCACTGATACGATCCACGCCCCCCAGTGATTGCTCAATGGCATTCGGTATCTCTTTGATCAGGTATTCAACCTCGATCTCTTTGATCAGCTTATCCAGTTCATCGATGAGCTTTGGATTTGGTTGTCTGCGACGGCTCTCTTCCAGCAACTGGACATATTTATTCAGCAAACCGCCAAGTGCACAGAAAGATTCATGGCAAAATTTGAGATTGTCGCCAATAAACTGGATCGGGGTATTAATCTCATGGGCAATCCCGGCGGCCAATTGTCCAATCGCTTCCAATTTCTGTGCCTGGGCAAGCTGACTCTGCAGAATGGCGCGGTCAGTGACATCCTGACCGATAGCCAATACACCGATAAGTGTTCCGTCGCTTTGTCTAAGAATGGCAGAGCGCCACTCTATTTCGTAGCGATTGCCATTTTTTGCAATGATCTGATGCACGTTTCCCCGGGTTATAACACCATCAATATATTGAGAAAAACGCTGTCGAATATCCTCTCTATCCCGCTCCGGGAAGAATATCTCAAAACAATTCTGACCTTTGATCTCATCAAGTTTATACCCCAACAGCTTTTCCATATAACGATTAAACCTGATGACATTTCCACTGGCATCCAGCAACAGAACGACGGCTTGAGCGGTATCGATCAACGTTTCGGCAAAATCCCGTTCTTTTCGGAGAGCGTCTTCTGCCAATTTTCGTTCACTGATGTTGTGTTTAAGCTGAATATTGTTCTCATGCAATCTGTTATAGACATTCTTAAGCTCAACAGCCATATCATTAAAATGAGCTGCAAACCGGGTTAATTCATCATGACCGCTAAGACTGACCTTATAATCAAGATTGCCTTGACCCAACGCAATGGTAGCAGCACATAAGCGACGCAGTCGCCGGGTGATAGAAACCGCGATCAATGAGCCAAAAGCTAGCGCTGCAATTGTCGCCACAGCAGCGATCATCAAAATATTGTTACGCAACTCATGGGCTGGCCTAAGAATATAATCAGCATCATGCTCAATAACCAGACTCCAACCAAGCCCTGTAAAGCCTGAAAAACCAGAAGAAAAAGCATAAGCCATAAGGTGCCAATGGGTTCCATTCTCTTCCCTATTTGGACGGTAGGCGGTAAAGACCGAACCATGCGACCGGGGAACCACACCTTTGAAATAGGATGACCCATCTGTTAGAAATCCATCTGCCGGATTAGCACTATGTATGATTTTATGCTCCGAATTGAACAAGATATAATTATAGTCTGCCCCCCGCTTTACATTTGCAAGCTGACTTTCCACTATATCGACGACTTCTTTAATATTCAGAACCGCCTTAATCACCCCGATAAAAGCCCCGTTCTTATCTTTGACCCTCAGGCATATGGCGGTAGAAAAAATATTGGCGCTTTCATCAAAGCTGATTTCAGCCACATAGAGGCCATCACTTTTCGCGTGTTGCCACCAGGACTCATCATCCTGACGGTAATCTGAAGTCCTGTTGGTCTGTGCGATATTGACCCCATAGCGATTGGTAATAAAGACCTCGCCGAATACAGGAAAACCAAAAGCCTCTTCCAGCATGTTAAGTTTGGCGCGCATGGTTTTAGCCAAATCGCCGTCCATTGTTTGCCTCATCAGAGGATTAAATGAGCCAAGAGAAACCTTGCGCCAAGCGCCATCTGCTTCATCTATATAGCTTTGAGCATCTTTCATCTGCTCAAAGTGGAGATTGGATTCTTGTAGTGCGCCTTGAACCTCCGAGCTGTCTCCATAGGCCATCCAATCGGCTATGCGTGAATGTATAACCCGATCAACTTCCTCCATGACGGAATGGGCCTGCGCAGCTGATGCCGATTCAATAGTTTTAATAAGGCTTTTTTCACTTGAATAGGTGGCATAGACAACGACCACCCATGCCAAAACGATGGGTAGTGCTAACACCAGAGCAAGCTTATACGCGATTTTCATAGTAGGAAATCCATTTGAAATCATGAGGATTGGCGATCCTATCCAGGTAAGCATAGCCGCTTCCGCCCCCACTGACAGAGCGTCGAGTACGAAGTCAGTGGCCATGCCGGTGCTGACACGCCAGCCAACAATAGGCTGAGCAAGTACGCCGACAACAAAAGCCCCGTACAGCCAATCCTGCCAGGTGGAACATGGATGAAATCCGACACCCACTACGACCCGATAACACGATCAGGTTGTTGACTTCCAATTAGGTGATTTGGGCAGGCAGTCCCTATTTGACAAGCAAAGCACCCAGTCTCAATCCCGACGCATAGACTTCCTGCCCTGGCAGGCACTGAGGATGCCGTGGAGGATATTCAGCTCATCCGCATCAGGACGGGCGCGGGCGAAAAGACGTTGCAACCGCAGCATCAATTTATCCGAACGGCGTGGATCGGCAAAACCGATCTCTTCAATGGCCTGTCCCAGATGGCGATAAAACAAGGCCAAAGCCTCGGGATCGGCCACGGCGGGCAACACCTCGGCCTCGTAGGTTTCCGACTGGGTCTGAATCGTCATCTGTAGTTCATAGGCCAAAATCTGCACCGCCATGCCGAGATTGAGTGAGCTGTAGGCCGGGTTGGCCGGGATATGAACCAGATAGTGACAATGGGCCAGCTCTTCGTTGGTCAGGCCTGAATTCTCCCGCCCGAACACCAGGGCTACCGGGCCGCTGGCGGCCTCTGCCAGCACTTTCTGAGCACAGACACGGGGATCCCACTGCGGCCACTCCACCGAACGCAGCCGGGCACTGGCCCCCACCACCAGCCGACATCCTGCCAAAGCCAAAGGCAAATCGTCAAAACACTCAGCCGCATCCAATAGGTCATCAGCACCTGAAGCACGAGCCGTCGCCTCCGGATCAGGAAAACGCCGGGGCCGTACCAGTGCCAAACGGGACAAAAACATGTTTTTCATAGCCCGGGCCACAGCACCGATATTGCCGGGATGACTGGTTTCCACCAGGACGATACGGATGTTATTCAGAGGGTCTTTGCTCACGCTTCTTTTCCACGATATCCAGGGTTCAATAAAGATTTGCTTTGTCGCTGGCTCAGTGTGCGGTATGGTGCGCGGGATGAATCCCATGACCAATATCGCTATTCGCGCCGCCCGGGCCGCTGGCAAACTGCAAATGCAGTATTTTAGTCGCCTGGAAGCCCTGCAGGTGCAGACCAAGGGGCAAAACGACTTTGTAACCGAGGTGGATCGCGCCTCCGAGCAGCAAATCATCACCATTTTGCGGGATGCCTATCCCAGCCACGCCATCCTGGCGGAAGAGAGCGGCAATCAAAAAGGCGACAGTTACCAGTGGATCATCGATCCCCTGGACGGCACCACCAATTATTTGCACGGCTTTCCCCAATTTGCCGTCTCCATCGCCTGTGCCCATAAAGGCGAGCTGATCTGTGGCGTGGTCTACGACCCCTTCAAAGAGGAGATGTTCGTCGCCAGCAAGGGCGATGGTGCCCGACTCAATGACCGCCGCATCCGTGTCACCGATCGCAAAGGTCTGAATGGCGCCCTCATTGGCACCGGCTTTCCCTTCCGCGACCACAGCCATCTGGATCTCTATACCGAGATGTTCAAGGATATGATCCGGGAAACCGCTGGCCTGCGACGCCCCGGCTCAGCCGCCCTGGATCTGGCCTACGTTGCCGCCGGACGCATGGATGGCTTCTGGGAACTGGGCCTCTCCCAATGGGATTTTGCCGCTGGTGCCCTACTGGTACGCGAAGCTGGCGGCACCATCACCGACCTGGCCGGTGGAGATCGTTACATGCAGTGCGGCAATCTGGCGGCGGGCAACATCAAGGTGCATGGGGCCATGCTGAAGCTATTACGGCCGCATTTGTCTACAGAGCTGTCCTACTAAGCCAGGAATATAGACCAAACACAAAGAAACACCGGGCAGATCGACAGATCTGCCCGGTGTTCTCTCATCCCGAATCGGGATGGAACAGGGACACTCAAGCCACAACGCTTTTCCTGCGTCCCATATCGGCAAACTCCTCGCCGACAGACAGCAGGGGCATACCCTCCGCCAGTCCCGCCGCATCTAGCAATTGGTAGCAACGCCGGGCCTGTTTCTCAACCAAAACCTGTGGCCGCCCCGTCAGCCCCATGGTGATGCTGTTGATGTCGGGCCTGAACTCATGAATCGAAGCCAACTCTTCTCCATCAGACTTGATACCCGTTCCACCGATGAGACCCAGGCTATAGATGAGGTTCGGGCTTAGAACCAGATCGCGCAAGGTCAGGGTTTCGGCCTGGGGATATTTGACGGACAGCCGCAGGAACATCTGATTGATAGCACCCAGCGCCAGCACTCGTTCATACAGCACCCTATCCTCTGACTCAGGCAGCTCTGCAATCTTCTGCCAAACTTTACGGAAGGCCCTGCCGTTGCGGCCCAGGAAGCGCAGTTGAAACTCGGGGCTGGCGATGGCTGCAAATTCATCCCGCAGATAGCGGGTCTCTTCGGCCCTTGTTTTCATCATCTTATCGATGCAGAACACCGGATCCGTCACCACCATCAGGCTGGGCATACCGAAATAGCGAATCAGTGACTCGGTCATCAGCAGACCATGGGTCTCATGCACCAGGATCTGCTCAAATTCAGCCAACTGTGGGGCCACCCGGTTACTGGCATGACGCAGCATATCGTTTTCATCCAGAAAGGCGATCAGGCCCAGCAGGGTCTCCATGGGATGATCGCCCTGAGTCTCCTTGTTGTATTCAAACGGCAGTTCCCAGCCGCCTTCAGCATTAATCAATGCCGGACTGATACGCTGCGTCGGGCAATTGAAGAAGGGCATGCGCCGCTCGACCTGGATCAGGTTGCGGGCCAGCCACTCACCCCCACTGCCATGCGGGGCCATGATCAGACGCAGACGTCTTTTGCGCCGCCCCAGCGCCGGCAACTTGCCATAACGGCGCTGGAGCTGAAACTGCCACTTCGAGGCTTTGACAAAGTGCGAGGTCTGGGCAAAGGCACTGGCCAGGCCCGTGGTTGTCAAAATGTCTGAATTGATGAAAGACATGGGGGTACTCCTCCAGCAAATCTTCTATGGGTAAGATTACCCGCTGCCAAAAGGAAAAGTGACGAACTGCGTCACACTTTGACACATTGCCGATTTGTTTTTTTTTCGATTCAAGGTACAGCGCTCACCGCCGCTATTTTCTAAAGAAGAGTTACCCCAAACCCTACCCAGAGAGGAGGCCTCCCATGAAAGCCAAGATCAGCAAACGCGGCCTGGAAATGATCATGCGCGACGTCCTCGAGGGCATGGAAGAACTCAGCCTGCAACTCGGCTATCACATGGACCTGAATGGCGAAATCGGCCAGCTGCAGCCAGCTCCGATCTCTTCCCAGCCCAGACACAACAACATCCACTATCTGCATTCAAAGCAACGCAAGAGCGCCTGACCCCCTTACTCCACTCCTCAGCTCAGGGTAGACTTACAGCTCCAAGAATAGGGGCTCTGATGCCCCACCCCTGAGGAGTGCAACCATGGCCAGCCCAAGCCACCTGATTGAAAGTCGTTTACAGCATCTGGAACGCCATCTGGAGCAGGAGAATCCTGTTCTGCTCAAAACGGTCAAAAGCTTCCGCCAACTGGATGGCATTGCCTACCGCATGGGCCTGCTGGGTCCTGAAGACTCCTATACCGCCCATATCCCCTGGTGGCCCTTGATCTCCGTACTGGGTACCTTTTCTGCGGGCAAATCGACCTTTATCAACCACTATCTGGGCATCGACCTACAACGTAGCGGCAACCAGGCAGTCGATGATAAATTTACCGTCATCTGCTACAACCGTGAAACCACGGCCCATGCCCTGCCCGGCATCGCCCTGGACTCTGACCCGCGTTTTCCCTTCTATCAGATCAGCGAAGAGATCGAAAAGGTGGAAAAGGGCGAAGGTGATCGCATCGATGCCTATCTGCAACTCAAGGCCTGCCCCAGTGATCATTTGCGCGGCAAGATTCTGATCGACTCCCCCGGATTCGACGCCGATGCCCAGCGCACCGCCACTCTGCGCCTGACCGATCACATCATCGATCTGGCCGATCTGGTACTGGTTTTTTTCGATGCCCGCCACCCTGAGCCGGGCGCCATGCGCGACACCCTGGACCACCTGGTTTCAGACACCATCAGCCGCACGGATTCGAGCAAGTTTCTCTACATCCTCAACCAGATCGACACCACGGCCAACGAGGATAACCCGGAAGATGTCATCGCCGCCTGGCAGCGTGCCCTGGGAGAGCGCGGTCTCACCGCAGGTCGCTTCTACACCATTTACAGCCCCAAGACTTCCATCCCCATCAACGACGAAGCTTTGCGCCAGCGTTACGAAAGCAAACGCGACGCCGATCTGGGTGAGATCCATGGCCGCATGCATCAGGTTGAGGTGCAGCGGGCTTACCGCATCGTCGCCTCCCTGGAGCGCATGGCCCACGATATCGAAGAGAAGGCTGTTCCGGCCCTCAACCAGGCCATTAGCAAATGGCGCCAGCGTACCCTCATCGGTGATGCCATTGTCTTTGGTCTCCTGGGCACCGGCCTGCTGATCTATATCATCCAGAACAGTCTGTTCCAGCATCCACCCGGCTGGCTTGGCAATCCGTCCATAACCTACGGCGTTGGCTTAGTGGCACTGCTGGGAGCTATGGGCATCCATTACAGCATTCGCAACCTGACAGCCCGCACCCTGATGCACTTTTTACGTCAGAAAAACAGTGAGCTGGAAATAATGCGCAGTGACCTGACTGCCGCCTTCAAAAAATGCATCAGTCCCTGGCGCAGCATCTTTGCTCCCGCCCCGGCGGGCTGGAGCCGCCGCACCAGGAAACGCCTGGGCGAAATCATCGACCACACCGATGACTACGTGCAGTCGCTCAATGATCGTTTTACCAATCCCTCCGGCGAGGGGGATATTCAGATAGACCAGATGCTGGCAAAGGACAGAATCTAAGTGACCGAAACCACCTTGCAACTCCCCAAGATCCAGGTACCGCCCCACCCGCAGCCCAAGCAGTACGCGCCGGGTGAAAAGGATGCGCTGATCGACCATATCAAAGCGCTGTTGGTCCAGGAAAAGGCCGTTCTGGTCGCCCACTATTATGTGGATGGCGACCTCCAGGCCCTGGCCGAAGAGAGCGGCGGCTGCGTCGCCGACTCCCTGGAGATGGCCCGCTTCGGCAGCGAACAGGACGCCAAGACCCTGGTGGTCTGTGGCGTGCGCTTCATGGGTGAGACCGCCAAGATCCTCAATCCCGAAAAGCGGGTGCTGATGCCCACCCTGGAGGCCAGTTGCTCCCTGGACGACGGCTGCCCCATCGACCAGTTCTCCGCCTTCTGCGACCAGTATCCCGATCACCAAGTCGTGGTCTACGCCAACACCAGTGCAGAGGTCAAAGCCCGCGCCGACTGGATGGTCACCTCCAGCATCGCCCTGCCGGTGGTTCGCCATCTGCACGAGCAGGGACAGAGGGTACTCTGGGCACCGGACAAACACCTCGGCCACTATGTGCAGCAGCTCACCGGGGTCGATATGGTGCATTGGCCGGGCAGTTGCGTGGTGCACGAGGAGTTCAAATCCGTCGCCCTGGCGCGCATTCGCAGGCTCCATCCTGAAGCCGCCGTGCTGGTTCACCCCGAATCGCCGGACAACGTGGTACAGCAGGCCGACGTGGTGGGCTCCACCACCCAGTTGATCCGGGCGGTCAGCGAACTGCCCAACCCGGAGTTCATCATTGCCACCGACGAGGGCATCTTCTGGAAAATGCAGCAGAAGGCCCCGCAGAAAAAGCTCATCGCCGCCCCCACCGCTGGCGAAGGGGCCACCTGTGAATCCTGCGCCCACTGCCCCTGGATGGCGATGAATGCCCTGGAGAATCTGGCGGCCTGCCTGGAACAAGGTTCGCCGGAGATCCATATCGATCCCAATATTCGTGACCGGGCTGTCGTTCCCATCCAACGCATGTTGGATTTTGCCAAAACCTGCAACAATTAAGCTGACACCATGGCCTACACTTTGATTTTTCTGGTCCTGTTGGGACTCTCTCTCGGCGTGCAACTCTGGCTCTCCCTGCGTCATGGGCGCCATGTGACCGCCCATCGTGGGCAGGTCCCCACTGCCTTTGCCGCCACCATCCCCCTGGAAGACCATCAGAAGGCCGCAGATTACAGTCTGGCCAAGCAGAAGCTGGGGCGGATCGAACTCATCTGGAGCAACCTGCTGTTGCTGATCTGGACCCTGGGTGGCGGGCTGGAGTGGCTGGACCAGCTTTGGCGTCCGCTGGGATTGTCCGCAGAGTGGACCGGCGCTGGCGTCATCATCAGCCTGATGCTCATTGGCATGATCCTGGATACCCCCTTCGATCTCTATCGTACCTTTCGCCTGGAACAGGCCTTTGGCTTCAACCGCAGCAACCTCGGCATCTGGCTGGCCGACAAGGCCAAAGGGCTGGTGCTGGCGCTCGTCATCGGCCTGCCGCTGCTCTGGGTGGTGCTGACCCTGATGGAAAACGCCGGTGCTTACTGGTGGCTCTACGTCTGGCTGGTCTGGTCCGGGTTCAGTCTGTTCATGATCTGGGCCTTTCCGACCCTGATCGCCCCCCTGTTCAATAAATTCAGCCCCATGGAAGAGGGGGCGCTCAAGACCCGCATTGAGGGCCTGCTACAGCGTTGCGGTTTCAACAGTCAGGGGCTCTTTGTGATGGATGGCTCACGCCGCTCCAGCCATGGCAACGCCTATTTCACCGGCTTTGGCCAGAACAAGCGTATCGTCTTTTTCGACACCCTGCTGCAAGGACTGAGCGATACTCAGGTGGAAGCGGTGCTGGCCCACGAACTGGGGCATTTCAAGCTCAAGCACATCCGCACTCATTTGATCGTCACCCTGGCCAGCAGTCTGATCGCCCTCTGGATTCTGGGCTGGTTGATCCAACAGCCGGACTTCTACCATGGTCTGGGTGTCACCACCCCCTCCAGCTATCTGGCCCTGGTGCTGTTCATGCTGACAGCCCCCCTGGTCGGCTTCTTCCTCGGCCCTTTGTTTGCCTGGCAATCCCGCCGCCATGAATTCCAGGCCGATGCCTATGCCGCCGAGCAGGCCAATGCCCAGGATCTCATTGATGCGCTGGTGGGGATGTATCGCGAGAATGCCGCCACCCTGACGCCGGACCCGCTACATTCGGCCTTTTATGACAGCCACCCACCAGCGCCTATTCGGATTGGGCACCTGCAGGAGCTTCGGACTTCGGCTCCGCTCAGCCAGCGGGACTCGAAATAGGGCTTCGGCTCCGTTCAGCCAGCGATCAGCCGATATTCGGCTTTATCACGTCATCAGACGAGCGTTTCAGGGATGGCAGCTTCGGTAGGGGAAGCCTGGGCAAGGGGGGCAGTGGCAACAGGCTGTGCATCTGCTTTTTGGTCATCAGCTTGTGCTGGATGGCCCATTTCACCGGAGGCAAGTGGTTGCTGAGGTGAATGGTGGCTTTGCGCACCAGCTTGGCCGACAGGCTGTCGTTGGTGAAGAGAGAGACGATCTGGTTGGTGCCATGGAAGATGGGCCGGGTCGCCAGCATGTGTTTACGTTGATAACGCCGCAACAGAGCACTTGACCAGTATTCCCGCCCTTTTGCCAGGGCATTCAGGATCTCCTCTGCCAGAATACTCTGCCCACTCAGGCCCAGATTGAACCCATGAGCCGTCACCGGGTGCATACCGACCGCCGCATCACCGATCAAGGCAAAACGGTTGGCATAGAAGCGGTTGGCGTGAACCGCGACCAAGGGATAGGGAAAACGCTCTCCCGCCTGCCGAATCTTGCCCAGCTTACCTTGGAGTCTCTGCTCCATATCGAGATTAAAGGCCTCCTCGGACATCTCCATCACCTCTGAGGTCTGCTGGGAGGGCAAGGTAATCACCACTGAAGCCGTATTGCCAGGCATGGGTAGCAGCGCCAGAGTTCTGCCGTAATGGAAACACTCCCTGGCCACATTATCGTGGCTCAGCTCGTGCTCGATCCGGCAGACGATGGCGGTGCGGCCAAAGTCGTGGGAATCAGCCGAAATCCCCATCATGCGACGGGTCTGAGAGAAGCGGGTATCGGCAGCCACCATCAGCTCGGTGGTCATCACGCGGCCATCGGTCAACTCAATTTGAGCGCCCTGATCATCGCTGGAGACACGGGCCACCTCGCACTCATCCAACAGAGTGACATTCTTAATCTCGCAAAACTCCTCGTAGATCGCCCGCCGAATGTGGTGATTGGCGACGAGAAAGCCCAGCGGATCACCCTCTTTGGCCGGGGGATCAAAACTCAGGGTATAGGGTGAATCACCATCGACCACCTCGGCCCGCAGGATGGGCGCGATGTTCTCATCACCAATCCGTTGCCAGGTTCCCTGCTGCTGCATGATCCCTCTGGAAAGATGAGTCAGTGCGATATCGCGACCATCCGGCAACGGCTCAGCCAACTGACTGGCAGCCTGTTTCTCAATGATAGCGATCTTCAGACCACTGTCGCGCAGGGAGAGGGCGAAGGAGAGGCCGGCGGGGCCGGCACCAATGATGGCGATGTCATAATCCATAGCGATCTCGATACCTCGTTGAGTGTCCCTGACAGTCTACACCCATTGGAAAGCAAGGAGTTAGATCGATTGTTTCTGCGATGATCGGGATCAAGCCAATCCGCACCTCAATAGAGAAAACGGTGTTCGTTACGCCCAATCGCCAAGCCTTTGAACAGAATGGAACCTGTGGCAGCGTCCCAAGTAAATGGCTGCTTGTCGTAGGGATTTATCAAGCTCGATTGCTCTAGCGCCTTGGCCACCTGGCTTTTATCGACTCCCTTCTCTCGCAGCTCTAGGGTAGCCAAAGCTGCTCGGCGGACACCTTTCAAGTCGTATACAGCGGCAACAAAATCTGTATATGCCGGGGCGGCTATAGCCACCAAAATATGCCCGTCGGGATTATAGGGATGCAGCCAACTGTCCAGACCACCAAATTTTTTCTTTGTGTAGGCATCCGCCTGTTTGGCAGCCTGGGGAAAATCCTCAACCGGCACATTGAAGATCGCGACCAACCGCAATAGCATTTCTGCATGTTCATTCTGTGTAGCCTGTGGCAACAGAAAGTAATTGCTCACCTTATCCAACAGGCTGGCTGGAACTTCTTTCCCATCGGCCAGATAGACACGTCCTCCTCTCAGCGTCGCTTCTGCCTCTTGCAATGTGGTGGAGAAAAAACTCCACTCCCCCGCCATCACCTTCTCCATAGAGAGTTCCTCCCTCGAAAGTGGGGCCTGCCAAGCATCTGGCACAACATCTTTCACGCCTTTCGCCTGCAAACGGCGTAACACCAGATTGCCAAAGGCAAAGTCACGCCCCAAATAACCGCTGGCAAGCATCTTATCGATCAATAGGCTGGATGAAGACAATAAGATTCGCCAGAATCGCGCCTCTTGATTCAACAGCCGTTTCACCCCATCGACCTGCCCCTGTCCAGCAAGATGCCACGCCTTGAGCATGAGCATCTTCCGCCCCTGACTAAGCTCTCCATAGGGGGGATAGGAAAGCCAGGGCGACACCTTGGCAGTCAAATGCCATTTTTGGCGCCTCAGCAATCCCTCGTAGCGCTGCAAAAACCAAGACTCCTCCTTCAACCACTGACCAATGGCCAGATCATTCTCCAGCAATGCCTTCTCGCAGGCGCTGTCCGCTGTCGAGCAGGTGTCAAGCAGCGTCGAAATAAGCTTATTGTCACAAATGGAAGAAGTGGGCTTTTCAGCCTTTTCACACTTAAAATCGGTATCCAAATTGACAATTTTCTTGTGGGCAGTCGCATTGAGTTTAGCCACACACGCTGCTCCTGACCGAACCGGATCTTCATCTCGTGGTGCAGCAAGCCCCATCGCATAAACGAAGGCGTTCTCCTCATCCGGTATAGCGGGATCCGCATCCAATATCGACTGTATTTTGATCGCAGATGGGGATGGCGATTCATCATTCCAGTTGATGACAACCAGGGCAGCAATCAACAGGATGGCCATCACAAACAGCCATTTGAGCATCTTCAGGATAAACACCATCTCTTCCCCCCTCTTTTCAACAGACCTATGTTGAATTTCAAAATGCACCCTGGTGCCATGGCGTCAATAGTCATGAGGAGAAAACAGGGCATAGGTCAATCCAGGTTGACGCCAACCCTATATCCGATACGATCAACCCAAAGTCCCCTGCGCAACTTCTATTTTGGGCCAGTACAACATGCCAATAAAGCGACCTGACTTACTTTTGACTTTTGCGCTACTGATCTCCTGTTCTGCTACTGCCGAGATCACCGCTGGTGGAATTTGAGCGCGTCCAGTTACACATCAACATGACCATCAGCCCCGAATCTCCATGACGAAGAGACTGCTCCAAAGAATCACCAAAACCACCACCGGCTTGGCCTTAACGGCGACCCTCCTGCCAATTGGCTGGTTTGCCCTGATGGCAACATCCATCATGGTGGAATCGCCTCTGGCGACATCGGACAGTTGGATAAGCAGCGAATCTGCCGTTTATACCCTGTTCATCGCTGCCCGGTCAGCGCCGGTGCTGATCGTCTTTGGACTGGTTAGCCTCTACTTTCTGCGTTTTAAATTTCAGGACAGGAACATAGGGATCTATTTCTATAGCAACCTGATTTGTGCCGCTACCTGGCTCCTACTGTTTCTGGTGTCGCGTTACATCCCAGATTGAAAAAAAGGCCAACCAGAACGCCATCACAGGTAAAGACGCGGCCCCAGAACTACTCGCAACCAGAAAAGGATCAACGTCACGCTGCTCTACGGCACCCGACTGCAAGCCTGATGACGAAATGGGCAATGCCATTACCCGTGAACATCGCGCTTCCGGCACACTTCTGGTTAAATTCCCGAACCTGCCCCCCCATCCCAGGAGTCCGACATGAAACTAGGTACCCCACTCTCCCCTTCCGCCACCCGCGTCATGCTACTGGGCAGCGGCGAGCTGGGCAAAGAGGTGATCATCGCCTTGCAACGCCTCGGGGTGGAGGTGATTGCGGTTGACCGCTATGCCAACGCCCCCGGTCATCAGGTGGCCCATCGTGCCCATGTGATCGACATGGCCGATGGGGCCACCTTACGCACCCTGGTGGAGCAGGAGAGACCCGCCATCATCGTTCCGGAGATCGAGGCCATTGCCACCGACATGCTGGCGGAGATTGAGGCAGAGGGATTGGCGGTCTGCATCCCCACGGCACGGGCCGCCCAGTTAACCATGAATCGTGAAGGCATCCGCCGTTTGGCTGCCGAGGAACTGGGCCTGCCCACCTCAGCCTATGCCTTTGCCGAATCCCTTGACCAGCTGCAGACAGCCATAGACAGCGGTATCGGTTACCCCTGTATCGTCAAGCCGGTCATGTCTTCATCCGGTAAAGGCCAATCCACCATCGAGGGACCGGAGGATGTGCAGAAGGCCTGGGACTACGCCAAAAGCGGTGGACGCGTGGATCGGGGCCGGATCATTGTCGAGGCGATGGTGCACTTTGATTACGAGATTACCCAACTCACCGTGCGCGCCAACGGCCCCAGTGGTGAAATAGAGACCTTCTTCTGCGACCCCATCGGTCACCGCCAGGAGCATGGTGATTATGTGGAGAGCTGGCAGCCCCAACCCATGAGCGGCAAAGCCCTGAGCCGCGCCCGCG
>JBNKLG010000019.1:0-38417 GCA_050292235.1 Sedimenticolaceae bacterium
AGATACCAGCCGAAAGCACGCTTGGCCGACTCAAACAATAGTGCCGCCAGAAAGCCACCAGTGATGGCGTGGCGAACCAAGACCCGTCGATTGGGTACCAGCACATAGAGAGAGGTAAAAGCCAGGGTCGAGGCCAGGATGGGGGCCAACCGCAACAGGGGATGCCAAACCCCAAGATCAGTCCCGGCTTTGTTGAACAGGGGCAAAGACAGCAGATAGGAGGAGATGGCGACACTGGCCCCCATGAGCAAAGGGCCGATGGTGAGGATTGCCCAGTAGGTCATGAAGGTATTGACCGGATTGCGCCGCCGCTGCACGTGCCAAATCTCGTTGATGGCGCGGTCGATATTCGACATCAACATCAGCGCAGTCACAAAGAGAAAGAAGCCGCCCGCACCGGTCATTTTGCCCGCTTTGCTGCTGAATTCCTGCAGATATTGCTGAATCTGCTGTCCCGAGGCGGGCATGAAGTTGGCGAAGACAAAATTCTGCACTTCGGCACTGATGCTGTCAGAGATGGGAAAGGCGCTAAAAATGGCCAGAGTGACCGTCATCAATGGCACCAGGGACAACAGCGAGGTATAGGCCAGGGCCGAGGCATTGGACATGCTGCCGTCGCGCACATAGCGGGTCGCCACCAGACGACTGAAGGCGTGGATATCCTTCCAGTGAGGTACCTCAATACGCATTGCCACTCCCAACCTCTGATATCGGCAGATACAATAGCCCCTTTTTCTGCAGACGAACAAGCACAGGGGAGTCACAGATGTCTTATCTACTGGTGCTCTACTACAGCCGTCACGGCGCCACCCGCGCCATGGCGAAACAGATTGCCCGCGGTGTCGAACTCGGCGGCATGGAGGCGCGCCTGCGCACGGTCCCTCGGGTTTCCGCCACCTGTGAGGCAGTGGCGGATGGGATCCCCGACGAACATGCACCCTATGCTACCCAAGACGACTTGCGCCACTGTAGCGGCCTGGCCCTGGGTAGTCCGACCCACTTCGGCAATATGGCCGCGCCGATGAAGTATTTCATCGACAACAGCTCGCCGCTCTGGCTCTCCGGTGACCTGATTGGCAAACCGGCGGCAGTTTTTACCTCTACCTCCAGCCTGCATGGCGGTCAGGAAAGCACCCTGTTGAGCATGATGCTACCGCTCATGCACCACGGCATGATCCTGCTCGGCCTGCCCTATTCAGAATCCGACCTCATTTCCACCAGCGACGGTGGCTCACCCTATGGCCCCACCCATCTGGCCGGTGCCGATAGCCAGCGTGCTTTAAGTGAGCCTGAGACCCGCCTTTGTCAGGCCCTGGGTCAGCGCCTGGCAGAAACCGCCCGTAAACTCCTAGCCTGAGAGGGAACGATGCGACCCAACTGGTTCATCCATTTCATCGTCATCAGCCATCTGGGCCTGATCGGGCTCATCTTTACCTGGATCATTTGGTTTCTGCCGTCCGATCACTGGCCTCGCCCCATCCTGTTGATGATGGGCATACTGCCGCTGACCCTTCCCTTACGGGGTATGCTCGAAGGTCTGGAAAAAAGCTATCTCTGGGCCGCCTACCTGAGCCTGCTCTACTTGACCCATGCCGGCTCCACACTCTGGATCGGTACGCCACCCTACTGGCTGCCCATCATGGAGATTCTGCTCGCCAGCACACTTTTTCTGGCGGTCACCTTCTATTTCAAGACCAAGCCCTCGCCGCCATGAGCCGTCAGGCCGCATTAGACCTGCGTCTCCCGACAGCGGTGACTTTCGATAGTTTTTTGCCCGGGGAGAATCGGGAGGCCATCGCCGCCCTACGTCAATGCACGGAATCACTCCGTTCCGGCTTCCTCTCCCTCTGGGGCAGCCTTGGCTGCGGCAAAACCCACCTGCTGTTGGCGGCCTGCGCCAGCACCCGTAGCGGGTCAGGCAAATACTTCTCCCTATCGCAGGCCATACAGCAAAGCAGCCCTCAGGACTTTCTGTCCCAGGCAGGTTCCGGTTTCTATGGTCTGGACGAAATTGATGCTATTGCGGGCAACGCTGAGTGGGAAGAGGCAGTACACCATTTTTTTAATACCGTGCGGGATAAAGATGGCCGCCTCATCAGTGCCTCGCGCATGCCGCCCAATGAGCTACCCATCTGCCTCGCTGACCTCCAATCACGCCTGAGTTGGGGCCCCGCCTTCCAATTAAAAGAGTTAGACGATCCACGAAAATGCCAGGTCTTAATTCAAACGGCTGAAGAACGCGGCCTGCAACTCTCGGCGGAAGGCGCCAAATATCTGCTCAACCGCCAACAGCGTGACCTGGGCTCACTCTTGGCCCTGCTGGAACTCCTGGATCGCGCTTCCTTGAGCGAGCAACGACAACTGAGTATCCCTTTTATGCGCTCCGTGTTGACGACTTAACTGCTATTTTTTGACAGCAGCCTGTGCCCGTCGCCCCCAGGTCCAGACATAATCTGCCCCACTGGTCAGCGTAGTCGCCAAAGTAAACCAGACCAGACCTTTAGCCAGAGAGTCAGGAAAAAGGGCAAAGCCCTGCTGGGCCACCACTACCAGCACCAGCACGATCTGGGTGAAGGTATTGATCTTACTGACGACAGTAGGCTCGGCCTCGAAGGATTGGTAGTGCCGGTGCCAGTAAAGAGCACCGCCAATGATGAGAAAATCACGCAAAAACACCGCTGCTACAAGCCAGATGGGCAAGAGGCCAACCCAGGCCAGACAAAGGGTACTTGAAACCAGCAGTAGCTTGTCTGCCAGGGGATCCATCACCGAACCAAGCCAGCTCTCCCAGTGAAACTGTTTGGCCAGAAAGCCATCGACAGCATCACTGATACCAGCCACCAAAAACAACAGCAGGGACCAGCGATACTCCTCATGCAACAGGAGAACCACTACAGGCGCCGTCAGCAGAATGCGCATCAGGGTCAGGAGGTTGGGAATATGCCGGGCTGGGGACATCAGTAAAACCACTGAATATTGGGTTTTCAGCCCATTAAGGGATGCGCTCGAAAACCAGAATATCCGCCTGAGGTTTGGCCTCTGGCTGCCTGCTGGAGGGCTGCAAATCACTTAAAAAGCCAAAATCCTGGGACTGGGGCCGTCTGGTTTTTTTCACCGGCTGCCCGGGCTGAGCAACGGCTCGCAGCTGCCCCCCCAAAGGGATAAGCGCGGCCACCTCCGTTCGTTTTCCCAGAGTTTGCAATTCAAACAGGGCATCGCCGTCTTGCCCCGGCAGGGATTTCACCGACTGGATCAGGCTCAGCCCACTCAGATAATGCTGAAGCTCGGCATCTGAGGCCCCTACCCTACCCTTTACGCGCAACCGCAAGGGGATTGACTGAATTGTCTTTGGTGGTGTTCTGGCAGCAGGAGCCTGTTGACCCAATCGGTTCATCACGGCCGCCATCAGAAAATCGACATCCGCCGCCCGGTCGTTCCAACCTCGGGGCTCTCCAGCACCAAACAGACGCCAATCCACCGTCAGATCACCACCCATGATGGGCCCCAGTCGCCCAATCAGTACCGAACCCTGGCCATAGCGCTGTGACAACTCCAGCAATCGCTGATCCTGCTCCTCCGCACTGAGGGCAGAGCGAAAAGTCGCCTGTTCCCCCAAATCCGTCAGGGGTATGACCAGACCCATGCCCGCGCCATTGGCATATCGGCTGGCAGCAGCATAGGCACCCATGGCATCCTCCCGCCCCAACAATTGAGCGGCCTCGCCCATACCCTGTACCAGCCAGATCACCAAACTATCCGAGACCCCGACTCCGGCACCCAAAGAGAGGCCATGGGCCGCCAGATCCTGCTGGATAGCGGTCGCATCGAACTGCACACGCAGAATCAGCCCTTTGCCACCGGGACGATGGGGATAGCTGAAGCGGCGAACATAACGTGAGGCATTTGAAATCAGAGATGCAGCGCGTTCGTCCTGCCAAAAGGCAGGGTCTCCACTCGCTTGGGTCAGATAATGGCGCATGGCCTCAGCAAAGGCGATCCCTTCAAGAGTTCCATCTTTGGTGCCGATGGGCAGATCAGTTTCAGCTGGCCCTGCCAGGGCAGCAACCATCCAAAAAAGCAGCAGAGCTGCCAAAGAAAATCGTTTTGTCATCATCATAAAGCAGATTCTACCGCCGAAAGGGAGCGGGCACACCCCGAGCAAACTGATAGAATATTATCTTTTTAGCCAACCTGGAGTCAGCGTGGATCCTAGCCGTCCCTCTCTCGATTATAAAAACGCCGGTGTCGACATCGATGCAGGAAACGATTTGGTCGAGCGCATCAAACCGCTGGTCCGAAATACCTTTCGCCCTGGTGTATTGACTGGACTCGGTGGTTTTGGCGCCCTGTTTGAATTGCCGGTGGAAAAATATCGCCAGCCGATCCTGGTATCTGGCACCGATGGTGTCGGCACCAAACTCAAGCTGGCGATGATGCTGGATCATCACGACAGCATCGGCATCGATTTGGTGGCCATGTGCGTCAATGACATCGTGGTTACCGGAGCCGAACCCCTGTTTTTTCTCGATTATTACGCCAGCGGGCAGCTGAATGTGGAAACCGCCGCCCAGGTGGTCAGCGGCATCGCCAAGGGTTGTGAGCTGGCTGGCTGTGCCCTCACCGGTGGAGAGACCGCTGAAATGCCCGGCATGTATGCCCCTGGCGACTACGACCTGGCCGGTTTCGCCGTGGGTATCGTCGAAAAATCTCGCCTCATTACCCCTGATCTGGTTCAGCCTGGCGATCAGCTTATCGGTTTGGCTTCTTCCGGTCCCCACTCCAACGGTTACTCCCTGATCCGCAAGATCATTGAGGTCAGTGGGGCTGACCTGCATCAAGCCTTTGAAGGGGGCACCCTGGGTAAAGCTTTGCTTTGTCCCACCCGGATTTACGTCAAATCCCTGCTCTCTTTGATTGAGGCCCTGCCCGTTCATGGTTTGGCCCACATCACCGGTGGCGGCCTGACGGAAAATCTGCCTCGTATTCTGCCCGCCGGGCTCAATGCCCAGATCAATGCCAGCCAATGGCAGTTGGCTCCCATATTCCGCTGGTTGCAACAGCAGGGCCAGGTGGCCCCTGAGGAGATGCTGCGCACCTTCAACTGCGGCATTGGCATGGTAGTCGTGGTGCCTGCCGAACACAGCGAAGAAGCTCTGACCCTGCTGAATGCAACCGGTGAAACCGCCATGCCACTGGGTCAGATCACACCAGCCGCAACCCCAGATGCTACGCCGCGAGTAATGATGCAGGGTGGTTTCCCCAGTTGATGGCTTCTAACTGCAACCTGGTCGTTCTTATCTCCGGTAGTGGCAGTAACCTTCAGGCATTGATCGATACTGCGGCACAGGGAGCGCCCTATCGTATCGCCGCCGTGATCAGCAATCGTGCCGAGGCCTATGGTTTGCAGCGTGCTGCCGAGGCCCAGATTCCCCATCGGGTTCTGAATCACCGCGAATTCTCCAGCCGAGAGGCCTACGATCAGGCCCTGATGGCGCTCATTGATCAGCACCAACCCAAGGCTGTGGTACTTGCCGGTTTCATGCGCATACTGACCCCCGCCTTTACCAGCCACTATCGAGGTCGACTATTCAACATTCACCCCTCACTGCTACCGAAGTATCAGGGCCTGCATACCCATGCCAGAGCCATCGCAGCCGAAGATGAGGCCCATGGTGCTAGCGTTCACTTCGTCACCGAGGAATTGGATGGAGGGCCTTTGATCGCACAGGCCAGAGTTCAGATAGAGCCCGAAGATGATGCCGATACGCTGGCAGCACGGGTGCTGAAACGGGAACACTTCATCTACCCGCTCTGTCTGCGCTGGTTTGCTGAGAAACGCCTTGAACTGGCAGGCAACAATCAGGTTTGGTTTGAAAGCGCTCCCCTGGCCGCGCCCATCACTTTCAATTTCACAGAAAGAAACTAGGGCTTAGGCAGCGTTACTCCCTGCTGCCCCTGATACTTGCCACCACGATCCCGGTAGGAACTGCTGCAGACCTCATCTGACTCAAAAAAAAGGATCTGAGCCACGCCCTCATTGGCATAGATCTTGGCTGGCAGTGGTGTGGTATTGGAGAACTCCAGGGTCACATGGCCTTCCCATTCCGGCTCCAAGGGGGTCACGTTGACGATGATGCCGCAACGGGCATAGGTGGATTTTCCCAAACAGACGGTCAAAACGTTGCGCGGAATGCGCAGATATTCGACGGTGCGCGCCAGGGCAAAGGAGTTGGGAGGAATGATGCAGATATCCGACTGGATATCGACGAAGCTATTGTCATCGAAGTTTTTGGGATCAACGATGGCAGAGTTGATATTGGTAAAGATCTTGAACTCATCGGCACAGCGGATATCGTAGCCATAGCTGGAGGTGCCAAAGGAGATCACCCGCTCACCCGCCACCTCGCGCACCTGACTGGCTTCGAAAGGCGAGATCATGTCCTGTTCCTGCGCCATACGCCGGATCCAATTGTCTGATTTGATGCTCATTGAAACTCTACCACCGAATGAAGAGCGTGATCTTACCCCGAGCGTCAATTCGGCAAAACCCCGAAACGAAATCGGCAGTGACAAAATTCCAACGTCGAGCCAGTACCATTCACCAGATCAACCCACCTAAATTCATCATTATGATTCTTCATAACATGGCAGCCTGACCAGCAGAATGCTAAATTTAAAGGTAGAAGGTGCTAGGCCGATATAGGTCCATCCGACTGGGAGAACTGGCAAACTTATTGCTAGATAATTTTTGACTGATACCGGCGAACCCATACCTCGGAGGCAATCATGATTCCACCGGTCACTAACGAATCTCTGGCCCCGCTGCAAACCAACCGCAACGGACAACCTAATCCCCAAGAGCTGGCCCAGGGTCAAAATACAGGCGCTCCAACGGAAACCTTGCGTGCCACACCACCTGTTACCCCTGGCACCGAGAGTGAGGCTAAGGACACCTTTGATCTTGCTCGGGGAAACACCCAGGCCCAACAAATCAGTGGTCGCCCCAACAGCCAAAACCTCAGCTCTCTGGATCAGGCCCAGAATGCCACACGCAAGGTGCTGAACAGCTTTAGCCAGACACCTTCACAAGCCTTTCCAGCCTTTGGCGGTCTCAATGCGGACACCGTAGGCAGCCTGCTACAACGTGCCCCCGCACTATCCTAACGCTCCTAGCGGGGGGGAAAATGAACCAAGGTTCGTTTCCCCCTGCCCCTGAATTCATCTCAAATCACAGCATCTGGCCCTAAGCCAGGGTTTCTGCTATATTCAGTCGGTCGTTCTCCAAATTTATACAATGACTCTTTTGTCTAATGCCCAAAGAGACTATATGACGAGAGTGACAAAAGCGGTTGAATGGCAACTGCTGGAGCGGCCCCAATATTGTGGCGCCCCGAGACATGAGCGTTCAGGCTGAGCCATGGCTGGTTGAATCTGAGCGATCCCTGCGGTGATGATTTTATGGAACGGCCAAAGCCTGTTCCCTGCTTCTCCGTAATAAAAACCGGATCTTCCCTTTGGGGAAAACCGAACCTAACAACAACCGGTTGCCGCCGCTATCAAGCCCGGCACCACTGTGTAAACACCTAAATTATTTGATGCCGACGATCCTTTTCATCCTGGTGGCCTTTTTTTTGACTGCCCCTTTGGCGCTCATCCCAGGAGTACCAGCGTATCGTCGTGCCGTGAGACTCCATTTCAATGAAAAGAATGCTGATCAACGCGACGCAGCAGGAAGAGCTGCGCGTGGCCATCATCGATGGCCAGAAACTCTTCAACCTGGATATCGAACACCCGGGTAAGGAACAGAAAAAAGCCAACATCTACCAGGGCAAGATCACGCGTGTCGAGCCCAGCCTGGAAGCTGCCTTTGTCGATTATGGCGCCGAGCGCCATGGCTTTTTGCCCCTCAAAGAGATCTCCCGCAGTTATTTCCGAGAAGGTACCGGTGACAACCCTGGCCGCGCCAACATCAAAGAGGCGATCAAGGAAGGGCAAGAGGTCATCGTCCAAATCGAGAAGGAGGAGCGTGGCAACAAGGGTGCAGCCCTAACCACCTTCATTTCGCTGGCTGGCCGTTATCTGGTACTGATGCCCAACAACCCCCGTGCCGGTGGTGTTTCACGTCGCATTGAGGGCGAGGACCGGGCTGAACTTCGCGAGGCTATGAGCCACCTGGAAATCCCCGATGGCATGGGTCTGATCGTGCGTACTGCCGGTATCGGCATGCACAGCGAAGAATTGCAGTGGGACCTGGATTACCTGCTGCAACTCTGGAAGGCGATTGAAAAATCCGCCTCTGAGCGCAAGGGTCCTTTCCTCATCTATCAGGACAGCAACATCATTATCCGCTCCATGCGCGACCATCTGCGGGCGGACATCGGCGAAATCGTCATCGACAGCGCCGAACACTACGAACAGGCCAACCAGTTCATCACCCAGGTGATGCCCGATTACGCCCGAAAACTGCGCCTCTACCAAGAGCAGACCCCACTCTTCAATCGTTATCAGATTGAAGGTCAGATCGAGTCGGCTTTCCAGCGGGAAGTGCAACTACCTTCCGGCGGCTCCATCGTCATTGACCACACCGAAGCCCTGACTTCGGTCGACATCAACTCGGCCCGGGCCACCAAAGGCTCCGACATCGAGGAAACGGCGCTCAACACCAATCTGGAGGCCGCCGATGAAATCGCCCGCCAACTACGACTGCGCGATATGGGCGGGCTCTTCGTTATCGACTTCATCGACATGACCCCAACCCGACACCAGCGCGAAGTGGAAAACCGCATCAAAGAAGCGCTCAAGTTGGATCGTGCCCGGGTGCAGATCGGCCGCATCTCTCGTTTTGGTTTACTGGAGATGTCGCGCCAGCGGCTGCGTCCCAGCCTAGGAGAATCCACCCACCTCACCTGCCCCCGCTGCACCGGCCAGGGCACCATCCGCAGTGTGCCCTCGCTTTCGCTATCCATCCTGCGCATGGTCGAAGAACATGCCATGAAGGAGAATACCGGACGCATCGTCGCACAATTGCCCGTCGAGGTGGCCACCTTCCTGCTAAATGAAAAGCGTCAGGCCATTGCGGCCATCGAGGCACGCCACGATGTCGAGGTCATCCTGTTGCCCAACAAGCAATTGGAAACACCTCACTATGAGATCGACCGTCAGCGTCGCAGTGACCTGCCGGAAAACGGCAACGGTCCAACGAACAGCTATCAGATGGTGGATTTGAGCGAAGAACAGCCCAACATCCAATCCACTCGAACCCAAAAAACTGCAGAACCCGCCGTCAAGCTGGTTGCCCCCAGCACACCAGTACCTACCCGTGAGCCCGAAGCACCTGCCGCGCCAGTGGCCCAACCCAAGACCGGTGGTTTCCTGCAACGCCTGCTGGGCATCTTTAGCTCAGATGAGCCTGCCAAACCCGTGGTTGAAGCAAAACCCGAAGAGACCAAACCAGAAGGCAAGCGCCAGCAACGGCGTAAATCCACCAATAGCGAAGAGAGCCGTTCCTCCAACAGTCGTCGGCGCAACACCCGCAACAACCGCAGCAGTGACAACCAAACTGACGACAAAGCTCAAGCACCAAAGAAAAGGGCTCCCAAGCCAGAAGCGGAAGAAAAGAAAGAGGCACGCCTCGACAACAATACCTCAGCCAATGAAGAGGCGGAAAATGGCGAACGTGAATTCCGCAAGAGTGGCGCCCGTCGTGGTCGTCGTGGCGGTCGTCGGCGTTCCTCTAACCGTGATCGCCAGGACGCGCCAAACGACACCAGCAGCGAGGCAACGACAGAGACTACCGCACCAGCTTCAGAACAGACCGAAGCCAAACCGTCTCGCGAGAACAAAGCGACCACGGCACCTATGACTGAGTCCGGCACCGACACCAAACAGGCAAAGCCTCGTCAGGAGCGCAAGCCCAGACCGGAAAAGCCTCAGACGGAGGCCACTGCCGACAAACCCAAAGAACCAGCACAACACTCTGGATCAGCGGGCTATGCGTCCAGCTTTGAACCAGCCAAGCCTGCTCAGGAACCTGCTACCGCCCCTTCACCGAAGGCTGCCACACCTAAGGCAACCCCAACTGTTGAACCAACACAGAGCCCCAAGCTCGCCGCAGAAGTTGCAGAAAAGAGAGCCAACCAACCTCCTAAAGTGCAACCGGTTCGGCGCAATGTCTCTGCCGATGAATGGGTCCCTTCCGGTGCCTTGAGACCAGCTGGAGAAAACAGCGAGCCCAAATCAGCGCCTCAGCCCATTGCAGAGGCCACACCTAAGCCAAGGCCCGCTCCCAAAGATGACTGGATGCCTTCCGGCCCCATCAAACCCGCGGCAGAAAAAGCCAGCAACGTTGAGAGCGAAAGCAAGCCCAAAGCAGAGGCTGCGCCTAGGCCCAAGCCCGTCCCCAAGGATGATTGGCTACCTTCCGGCCCCATCAGACCTACGGCAAAGAAAACCAATATTGAGAGCGAGAGTGAAGGCAAGCCAAAACCGGTGCCAAAAACAGAAACAGCCGAAAAACCTGCGCCTAAAGCGAAAACCGAACCCAAGACACCGCCTACTCCCAAGCCAGAACCGACGACAAAATCGGCGCCAGAGCCCAAAGTAGAAGAGGCGCCTAAGGCCTCAAACGGCGAGTAGAAAGGTCGTTATTGCCAGGGAGGGCGATGGCAATCCGGTCCAGCAAACCGTCATGACTCCCTGGTAGCAAGGTTTATTGGCATGGATCTTCGTCGTAACTGGCTATTTCAATAAGATTGCCATCAGGGTCCCTAAAGTAAAAAGAGAGGATGGGCCCATGGGCCCCCGTCCTGTTTACCGGACCCTCAATGATAGTGACACCTGCCTTTCGAACATGGTCCATGGCATCCAACAAAGGAACCGCCGCGACAAAACAGAGATCCCCCGAACCCGGCTTCGGCACCTCTGCCTTTGGTTCGAACTCCTTACCCTGTTGGTGAAGATTGATTTTTTGCTGTCCAAAGTTCAGTGCAACCCTGTCCTCACCGAAGATCTCCTGACGCATACCGAGCACCGATTCGTAAAATCGAACCGTGGTATCGATACTCCTTACTGTGAGAACGATGTGATCAATACCTGTAATTTGCATCGATCTGTTGACTAGAATTCGTGCTGGTTACGGATATGACTCAACAATCCCTGAGAGGCCTCAGATACCATATCAAATACGTCCTCAAATCCTTTGGGACCACCGTAATAGGGGTCCGGCACCTCTTTACGTCCTAGCCTGGGGGCAAAATCCATAAACAGATGCAGACGCTCCTCATACCCCGGCAGACTGATCGCCTTCAGGCCCCGATAGTTATCCCGATCCATGGCCAAGAGATAATCAAACTCAGCGAAATCTGCTGAAACAGCCTGACGCGCCCGAAGATCACTGAGATCAAAGCCTCGCTCCAAAGCCGTAGCCTGGGCCCGCTGGTCCGGAGGGCTCCCCACATGATAGCTATGGGTTCCTGCCGAATCGATCAGAATCCGATCTGCCAGCCCCGCCTCTTCCACCAGATGCCGAAACACTCCATGGGCCGTGGGTGAGCGACAGATATTGCCCATGCAAACAAAAAGAACCTTCACCATAACCTTAACCATTTAACCTCAGAATCGAGAATCTACCCACTACAAACATCGAAGACAAGAGGACCACCGGCCCTATGCAAGCAAAAAAAAGCCCAGACGTTTCCGTCTGGGCCTTTTCGATATGGTAGGCGCGAGCTGACTCGAACAGCCGACCCCCACCATGTCAAGGTGGTGCTCTAACCAACTGAGCTACGCGCCTAAAGAAGGTGTTGGATTATCCAGTAGCACCCTCAGTTCGTCAAGAACTATCCACCCCTTCTCCTGCGATGATTCCAACAGGAGACTACAGGGGTAGAAAGCGCCCTGACTATTAATCACGGCAACTGCGTGGTAAATGCCGGGTTGCGATGGTATCCGACGTGCACTTCCAGGTGAGTTGACCGGATGAATCAGCCGCTGGTGCCAAAGTCATCGTCTCACCATCTATCTGGGACTGGCCTTGCAGCGCTATCTCAATGACGCCATCATCTGCACTCACTTTTATACTGGAGACCCATTTTGAATGGATCTGCCGATCGGTCATCTTTTGGTCGATCTCCTCAGCAGTGGGGAAACGCTGGTTCTGGGCATAGATCTCTGTTACCCAGGTGCGAACAGAGGCTGCTTCCACCATGCTTTCACTGACCACCGCACGAACCTTGTAATCCTGGTAGGCGGGAATGGCAATTGCTGCCATGATGCCAACCACAGCAGCACCAGTGGCTGCATTTTGGCTGGCCACAAACTCAATCGGATTATTTTCATAGTTCATCTCAATCCGATACAGAGAATCCCCAGCCGTGATCTGCAGGCCATAGGCCCCATCATTGGGCAACTGCAACTCCTGCGCCGTCGGCATACTAAAGGGATCAAACTTGCTTCCGGCCACTTCAGCCAAAAATACCAGCCCCTGCAAATAGGTGTAGTAGACCTTTCGTGGCACATCATCCAGACGGGTGGAGATCTGCATCACTGAGGCTTCACCCGGCTGTTTCTGGGTCTCTTTCAACCAATCGCCAATGACCATCCATTTGGAATAGCGGGCACGGTCCATCAGGTCTTGTGGTACGGTTGAGAACACCAGATAGTGCCCTTCTCGCATCCAATAAATATGGCTGTTAATGCGTCCCAGCATCCCCTCCACCTGTGGAGGAAGATTGTTTCTCCCCGGCTTTTCCCGAGACACATTCAGAAAAGCCTGACTGGACATATCAGGCATCGCCATATGGGTGATGGTTGTACCTGCAGTGGTGTGATCTTCCAGCTTGACACCTTTGGCCTTTAGCTTTTCAAGCAGTGCGGTGAGCTTGGCATCATCGCGGACACCCAGGGCAAAATACTCACTGAGTCCATCCGAGAAAATCACCACTTCCTGGCCAAACACATCGAACAGGTCGGGCAGATCGAAGCCCAGCTGTTGGTTAATCTTGGCAAGACCTTGATCGAAACGGGCTCGCTCACCATCGCTCTTCATGGAGGCCTTCATCATGGTCATCGCCATCTCAATGCTGGCACGACTGGGCAAACGCAGAATGAACACCGTTCCTGGGGTACCTGAGGCCTTCAGGCTGAGATCATTGGCCATAACTTTTGGTGCCTCCGCACCACTTGGCACACCAGGTATGGTCAGACCGGGGGCATTCACCAGCAAAGACAAACGCCCTTTTCCACCAGCCACACCCATGCCAACAGCCACGCGTTTGAGTTTGTCCAGACCAACCGCCTTCATTTGCGCCATCTGAGCCGGAGGGATCATGCTTTCCAACACCGGCAACAGTTGCTCGGTATTAACCCACACGAAAAGTCCCTGGCCGCTGGCATCGATCTGCTGCTCTTCCTTCAGCATCAGGGGTTCTTGCTCGGGCATCGCAGCAGCCTTATCGATCAAAGCCGCATCGGGCATCATGCCGCCCAGAAGAAAGAGGCGTTGATTCCCTGCATCAAAGCGCATCAGCAGTGGTGTCTTGCCAACCAGAAGCTTGCCCGGCTTTTCTTGGGTAACGGGTTCTTCCAGGCGCAGGCCAGACTTTTTCGCATCTGGCTTGTCGAAAAGTGCATTTACCTCTTCGACGGTTTTCAGATCGAGGCGGGCAGTCAGCAGGACATTGGTGGCAAAGAGCTGATCAGCTGCCGGCTTCAACACCACAGCCTCGATGGGAGAGGAGAGATGCTGAAGCATCAGGGTAAAAACGGGGTCCAGCTTCATGCCTTCAGGACCGATCTCTCTCCCCAGAGAGGAGCGGGCCGCCACCACGGCTTCCACATTGGCCTTGCTGTTCAGCGCCCCCCCCAGCACACTGCCCTTGGGTGCACTGACCAGCCCCCAAAGGGAGGGGACACGGGCATAGGCCAGGGCATCTGCAGGCATATGCTTACGCAGCCAGGCCGGTGCGGAAATACGGCTATCCAGCGCCCGTTCAGCGAGAGGTGGAATGGCTGGAGCAGCCTTTTCAACCACTGCGGGGGCAGCTAAGGATACGGGGCCGGACACTGGCGTCTGCTCGTTATTACAACCGACAAGCGCAATGCTGGCGGATAAAGCAAAAATGTGAAGTTTCATCATCTTAATTGGGTATCCGTGTTTCAATATTCAGGGGATCGATCATACGCTGATGGCCATCCGGCTCCAAGGCCGCTTTCGGTAATGAATGCCATAGAAAAACCGCATAGAATGGGCTATGCAATATTTACTCTTTTCGGCCCTAACGGCCACACTCACCCTTTCGGGCTGCACATCCAAAGGTCCATCAACCTGCCACCTGGACAAAGCCCGTGATGGCGACTCTCTATCGGTCACCTGTGGTACTCAGCACCATGAGGTGCGTCTCTATTGCATTGATGCCCCTGAACTGGCGCAAGGCCGCTGGGGTAAAACATCCCGCGCTTCCTTACAGCGCTTCACAGGTCAGAGTATCAAGCTCAATATCCAGGATAAAGACCGTTATGGCCGCCTGGTGGCCGAAGTGACCAACGCCGAGGGAATCAACCTGAATCTGACGCAATTGGAATCCGGTCAGGCAGCGATGTACCACCGATACTGCAAACGTAAAGACTACCAAACTGCCGAGCAAAAGGCCCGGCAATCCCAGCGAGGCATATGGTCAAAACCTGGTGAGCAACAGCGTCCTTGGAATTATCGCCGAAAACACCCACGGCGCTAAAAGGCCGCATCCACCGCCTGAGCCAGACGCTCCACCGGCACCAGGGTCACGCCTTTTGGCGCGGTCTTGGGCTGATTCTGTTTCGGCAGGATGATCCGGGTAAATCCTTGCTTGGCTGCCTCTCGCATCCGATCCTGACCATTTGGGACCGGGCGAATCTCCCCCGCAAGGCCAACCTCACCAAGAACAGCTGTTCCTGCCTGTAGGGGACGATCACGCAGGCTGGAGAGTACCGCCAGCAACACCGGCAGATCAGCCGCGGTCTCGCTGACCCGTACACCGCCCACCACATTGATGAAGACATCCTGATCATACATGGGAATGCCAGCATGGCGATGCATGACGGCCAGCATCATATTGAGCCGGTTCTGTTCCATACCTACACAGACCCGACGCGGATTGGCCAGGCGGCTCTCATCCACCAGAGCCTGCACCTCCACCAGCAATGGGCGACTGCCCTCCCAGGCAATCATGACAGCGCTGCCCGACACCTCTTCAGCATGGCTGGAGAGGAAGATGGCAGAAGGGTTGTCAATCTCACGCAAACCGTGTTCGGTCATAGCAAAGACACCCAGTTCGTTAACGGCACCATAGCGGTTTTTCATGGTGCGAATGAGGCGAAAACGACTCCCCGGTTCACCCTCGAAATAGAGCACGGTATCCACCATATGCTCCAGCACCCGCGGGCCAGCCAGGGCGCCCTCTTTGGTGACATGACCGACCAGGAAGACGCTGGTACCGTTCTGTTTGGCAAATCGCACCAGTTGGGCCGCGCTCTCCCGCACCTGTCCCACAGAACCGGGGGCGGACTGTATCTGATCGGTGTAGATGGTCTGAATGGAATCCACCACCATGACATCAGGGGACTCTCGCCCGGCCAGGGCCAGCATGCGTTCCACATGGGTCTCGGGCAGCAAACGCAGGCGTTCGGCTGGCAGGCCCAGGCGATAGACGCGCAGGCCAATCTGACGCGGTGACTCCTCGCCGCTCACATAAAGACTGGTCAGCGTTTCCGGCAACTGGGCCAGCATCTGGGTCAGGAGCGTGGATTTGCCGATACCGGGATCACCCCCGATCAGCACCACCGAGCCCGGCACCAGACCGCCACCCAACACGCGATCCAGCTCACCGATACCCGTCGCTGCTTTGGCCTCCTGGCGGGTTTCGACCTGATTCAGAGAGAGGATCTCTGCCCCGTTGGCGGCTCCGGCATAGCCAGCGAAACGAGAGGACGCCGCCGGGGCCACATTGAGAGTCTCTTCCAAAGAGTTCCAGGCCTTGCACTCGGCACACTGGCCCGCCCATTTGGGACTAACGGCACCACACTCGCGGCAAACATAGGTGGCCTTAGTCTTGGCCATGCTGATAGAGTCGCTGAACGCGCCCGGTGATGCCGGTAAAGAGTTCGTAGGCGATGGTGCCTGCCAGATTGGCAACCCGCTCAGCAGGCAGCCCCTGCCCCCACAGGGTCACCGGATCGCCGGAGCGGGCCCCTGGATAGCGACGCAAATCCAGGGTGATCATGTCCATGGAGACACGCCCCACCAAAGGCACCTCGACACCATTGACCAGCACCGGCGTGCCACTGGGGGCATGGCGGGGATAGCCATCACCATAGCCAATAGCAGCAACGCCGATGGGCATGCTCTCCGGACAGCGCCAACTGGCACCGTAGCCAACGCTCTCACCTTTTGGAATGGTTTTGACCGAAAGCAGTCGGGTACACAAGGTCATGACCGGACGCAGACCTTCATCCGGCCCCAGCGTGTCGAGAAAGGGCGAAACCCCATAGAGCATGATGCCTGGCCGCACCCAGTTGCCCAGCATCTCGGGCCGACTGAGGATGACAGCAGAGTTGGCGGCGCTGCTGCTGGCATTGAACTGTTTCACCAGGGGTTCGAAGCTCTCCCATTGCCGTTCGGTCATGGGATCGGCACGATCATCGGCGCAGGCCATATGAGTCATGAGTAGAGGCCTCTCCCCCAGACAGCCCAGGGTCTGCAAACGGGAGATAACCTCTTCGACCTCTTCGGGCAGAAACCCCAGACGGTGCATGCCGCTGTCGATCTTGATGACGGCTGTGGGCAATGGTCCATCAGCCAGAGACTCGAACAATACCACCTGATGGTCCTGATGGACCACCAGGGTAATGCCCTTGGCCGCCGCTGCGCGAACCGCACCCGGCGTATAGGCCCCGCCCATCACCAGGATATTCTTGTCAACACCCAGCCCACGCAAAGCCATGGCCTCGTCAAAGCGGGCAACGGCGAAGCCATCCGCCGCAGTCAGGGCCTGAGCCGCCTGCTGAAGGCCATGACCATAAGCGTTGGCCTTGATGACTGCCAGAATACGGCTTTGAGGAGCCTGCTGGCGCACCACCTCCAGATTATGGCGCAGGGCCGAAAGATCGATAACAGCCTGGGCGTTATATGGCATGACACCGGCAGAGGCGAGACCAGCTAACCATAGTTGTCGTAGCTCTCTTCCATCAAATCATCAAAACGGGTGAATTGCCCCTTGAAGGCCATGCGTACCGTGCCCGTTGGGCCGTTACGCTGCTTGCCGATAATGATCTCAGCAATGCCTTTATCCTGAGATTCAGGATTGTAATACTCATCGCGATAGAGAAATACCACCAGATCGGCATCCTGCTCAATGGCGCCGGATTCACGTAGGTCGGACATGATGGGGCGTTTGTTGGTGCGCTGTTCCAGTCCACGATTGAGCTGGGACAGGGCCACCACCGGTACTTCCAGTTCCTTGGCCAGGGCCTTGAGGGAGCGGGAGATGGCGGAGATCTCATTGGTACGGTTTTCCGCATGGCCGGGGGACTGCATCAACTGCAGATAGTCGATAACGACCAGCCCCAGATCGCCCTGCTCCCGCTTCAGCCGCCGTGCACGCGCACTGAGATCGGTCGGCGTCATGGCCGGGGTATCGTCGATGTGCATGGTGGCTGCGGAGAGGATATTGATAGCTGAAGTCAGACGTGGCCACTCCTCCTCCTGCAAACGCCCGGTACGAACCCGGTTTTGATCGATATGCCCTAGCGAAGACATCATACGCATGGCCAGGGATTCGCCGGGCATTTCCATACTGAATACCGCCACCGGCCGCTGCACCTTAATGGCAACGTTCTCGGCGATATTCATGGCAAAGGCGGTCTTTCCCATGGAGGGACGACCGGCAATCACCACCATGTCACCGGGCTGCAGGCCAGAAGTCTGTTTATCAAAATCAATAAAACCGGTACTGACACCGGTGATGGGGTCATCCTGTTCGAACAGATGCTCAATACGGTCAACCGCCTTGCCCAGCAGAGACGACAGGGCCTGAAAACCGCCCTTGCCACGGGCCCGTTTTTCGGCAATCTCAAAGACCTTGCCTTCCGCCTCACTGAGCAGCTCAGTGGCATTGCGCCCCTCAGGATTAAAGCCACTGTCAGCAATCTGGGTGCCCACATGGATCAGGGCGCGTTTGAGCGAATGCTCGCGCACAATCTCAGCGTAGGCACGGATGTTGGCGGCACTGGGAGTATCCTTGGCCAGGTTACCCAGGTAGAGCATGCCACCGGCGTCTTCGTCAGCAGCCACCCGCTTCAGCTCAGTAAAGACAGTCACTACATCCAGCGGTTGGGTCTGCTCCGCCAGACTGCACATGGCTTTGAAGATGAGACGGTGTTCGCGCAGGTAGAAATCCTGCTCCACCAAGACGTCGCCAATCTGGTCGAAGGCCGAGGCCTCCAACATCAGACCACCCAACACGGCCTGCTCGGCCTGGGTTGAATGCGGAGGAATACGCAGGTCGTCCAGAGAAATATCCTGAGGTCCAGGATAGTCAAAGGGAAGGACTTCACTCAAAGATTCAGTCATGGCAACAACTGGACCGGCCTGCAATCAGCATACAAGGGTACTCTCCTTGTCGCAGTCTCAACAGAGATTTTCAAGTAAAGAAACAGGCCGCCGATCGACATGAAACCGGCAGCCAGAATCTCTTATTGCTCAGGAACGATTTTCACCTGAATGCTGGCATTGACATCAGTATGCAGATGCAGCATTACCTCGAATTCGCCCACAGAGTGAAAGGGACCGTCGGGCAGGCGTACCTCTTTCTTGGCAACAGCAACACCGGTAGCTGTGCAGGCATCAGCAATATCACCGGTGCCCACAGAGCCAAACAGCTTGCCTTCATCACCAGCTCTGGCGGCGATGGTAAAGGTACCAACGCGTTCCAGATCAGCTTTGCGGGTCTCAGCTGCGGATAAGTTGTCAGCCGCGTCCTTTTCCAGTTCGGCACGACGCTCCTCAAAGATTTTGAGGTTGCTTTCCGTCGCCGGAATCGCTGCTCCGCTGGGGATCAGAAAATTCCGACCATAGCCGGATTTCACTACGACCTTTTCACCCAGCCGACCCAAATTTTCAACTTTTTTCAGTAAGATGACTTCCATCGTTCTCAACCTGATTATGTAGAGTAAACCGCTGACACCAGCCCACCTGGCCGACCCCAGCTCAGAAAAATTCAATCCCCGATATCATCCTTATCCGGGGGATCATCGTTCCCATTTGCCGTCCGATCACGCCGCAAGTCCACCCAGGCATCGGCAAAACCTGTTGCTGCCAAAGCCATCTGCATATAGGGCGGCGCAAACAACAACAGTAAATAGACACCGATCAGCCAGGGCCTGCCCATGGCGCTATTGGCCAAAAAGGCGTGAACCACAGCCAATCCCTGGAACAGAAACAGCACAATCAGCAGCACTGTCAGTATCCGAACGGCCCACCATTGAGTCGCCCCGAGCAGTAACACCGCCAAAAAAAGCAGTGTTGCCAGATAGAGCAGCGGCTGGGAAACGCCCCATTGCCGAAACTCGCGCCCAAACCCTTTGGGATTGTATAGCCTTGCCTGCCATGCCCGGGCCAAAAACAGTCCCAGACAAGTCTGCACATAAAAAAATCCGGCAATGGATGCCGTCATCCATAATGAGAGCAAATTGGCCAGCTCTGCCCTCTGCTCCGGATCCAAAACCTTCTCCTGGATCAAACTGTCCAGCACCGGCTTTAGCAGTTCGATCCAACCACCACTTTGGGTAGAGAAGAACAACGCCTCCAGCGATAGGGGTACCACAGCAACCAGCAAGCCGACTTCCAGTGTCAAAGACAGAGAACCACTCAACCGCCAGAGCCCTGCCAGTAGCCATGCAGGCAGCCAGATCAGCAGGAAGGCCAAAGGCAGCCCCAGACTTCCCAAGGTGGCGCCAACCGCCAGAACCACCAGGCCACTGAGCGCAACAACCTCAAAACCACGCTGAAGCCCCAGTCTCAGGGTCACCAGGCCAACCAGGGCTGCGCTGGGAATCGCCAGTAATGGCAAAAGTATGGCCAGCAGCGCAAAAAGTGTTGTTGCCAGTACCGCTTTCGCCCGGTCTTGCATGGCAAAAGCGATAAGGGCATGCATACTATCGACCCAAATAAAAGCTTTGAGGTTCTACCCTCAGTGCTGATCAGTATAGGGCAACAATGCGATATAACGGGCGCGCTTGATGGCCTGGGCCAACTGGCGCTGATACTTGGCATTGGTGCCGGTAATACGACTGGGCACGATCTTGCCGTTTTCGCTGACATAGGCCTTCAGCAGACCCAAATCCTTATAATCGATATCGGAAATGCCTTCGGCGGTGAAATGACAATATTTTTTACGACGAAACTGACGTGACATAGGGATGCTTCTCTCTGTAATCTGGTTAGGAGCTGACTTGGGAAGCCGCGAGCTATTCTTCAGAATCTGTGGATTCTTCTTCAGCCTCGACAGTCTCACTGTCGTCGCTATCAGTAGAATCCTCTTCGTTGCGGGTTCTGGGCGCTGCATCGCGCTCTTCATTCTTTACCAGCACGGAAGGCGTCGTAATAGCCTCTTTACGCTTGATGACCAGGTTACGGATCACAGCATCATTGAAACGAAAAGCGCTATTGAGGTCAGACAGGGCCTCGTTATTGCACTCAATGTTCATGAGCACATAATGGGCCTTGTGAATCTTGTTGATGGGATAAGCCAGCTGGCGCCGCCCCCAATCCTCCAGACGGTGGATCTTGCCACCCTTTTCTTCGATCGCCGTACGATAACGTTCGATCATACCGGGCACTTGCTCGCTCTGGTCCGGGTGGACCAGGAACACCACTTCGTAATGACGCATTGTGTCTACCTTATGGGTAACAGCCTCCCGGCATGCTATCCGGTGAGACAAGGTGAATGAAGCGCGGAATTATGCAGGAAAATCGCCAATCCCGCAACCCTACCCGACATGGCCAGCCTCAATCCTCTCCACCACTTCTTTACACCACTCGCCCTGTTGATCAGCAGGACATGAACGTAACAGCCACAACTCCAACGCCCGGTCCGAATCCAGCAAAGTGCGCCCGTTCAGCACCACCCACCCCCTGCAAATCCGTACCATCGTCTCTGTATCCGCATCTGAGTCAAACAGAACCACATCAATACCACGGTAACCCATCCCCTCCGGAAAACTCGCATGCCTTCCAGCCACAACAAGGTCCCCAAGGCGGCGGAGCAGCGCCACAACCTGGGCAGAGGCAAGATGCCATACTGGGTTCGATCTCCCGGAGAAAAGATCAATTGAAACAGTAGCCGTTACCATAACAAGCGCCAACGGGGGTAAATCTGTTCTTTCCGAAACGCTCACTGGTCGCTTGACCAGTGAGCGCTCAAGCCAATCTACTTTATGGTAACGCCATTATTGGTCACCATGTAGGTACAGAAGTCTGTATAAGGCCCCCTGTCCGCACTTTTTGGATCGACAATGGGTTGGCCACTGTTATCCGTATTGCAAGCGGCGGTCTGCCCCGGCTTATGGGACCAACAACCACAATCATCTTGCCGATACCAGTGGTAATCGTTTCCGGGCCAGATCACCAGAGCAACGTACCAACCCCTGGACAAGGGAGTGCTGAAATCACCACAGGCCGCCAAACCATCTGATTCCGCCGATGGGGTTACACCCTGACAGGAGAGCGCTGTAATGGGTTTGCCCGTGGCCCGCCCCGGTTGCGCAAAAGTGTCGGTACGCTGATTGTTCGCATAGTTATAGCAGTTATTATAGGGCTGGTGCTGTGGGTTGTTCCAGTAAGCTGGATCATAAGCAGGCGCGTCGGCAGCAACGCATTTGGGGCAACCTGCCTGTACCATATCCAAGTGATCTTTCAGGATATCAGTGAACTTCTCTCGCCGCTGATGAATATGATCCATCAGATCAGGAAGAAGAACCGAACCAGCAGTATTGACCAACCAAGTCTCCAGCTCTCCCCCCCTGTCTTTCAGATTGGCGCTCTTCGGACCGGGATCAAGAATACCGCCACCCAGAAACATCTCGAATCCCCCCTTACCCAGAGATTCGGCACGTTGAACGCTCACACCACGATATCCCAGGCCAGAAAAAATGCCACCAGGGGGCGAATCTGTTCGCTCCGTAACCGAATTCATGCGTTCCTCCAACTCGCTCTCCTGTTTGGGAGAGAGAACCCACTGGGGGTTGGGGCAACCAGAAAAGATGTCCAATGTAATTATCGTAGCCATAATATATTCCCTCAAAGTTGACGTTATACGACTGACAGCCGAGTAACCCTCACCAATATTGTTTACCGGTAGCGAATGATGAAATTCACCGCAATATTTCTGGCCCTGGTCTCGGTAGATGAGCGAGCAGAGGCATCGGGGTCTCCGCTCTCTTTGGTTTGCGCATTGGTGCCAGCAGCAGCGCCTGTCTGTGAGACTGCTGCCGGATTGGTGATTTGATAGGAGTGGGTATGTCGCTGAATGGCATCACACTGCCGGGATCCCACCGTATTCACCTGCCTGGCCCCACCCACCGGGTCGAGCCGGCTTGCCGCATCGGGGTCCATGCCTGCACCAGCATCAAAACCCCGCAAAAACACCCCGCGGTAGTCGGGTATCCGGAAGGTAGACTGTCCGGATGCATCAACATCCCGCCCGTAAAGATAACCCAAGGTTGAAAAGAGCTCTGGATAGCAGAAGACATTCAGCCAGCGCCCATCACATAACATCCAGCCCAATACCTCGATATTGGTTACTGGCTTATCATTTTTTGTCACCGGCGCAGGCTGACTGCTCTCACAACCACTCTCACCCCAAATACTGCTCGGTGATAGCTCATTTGGCACCACCTGACCAGCGAAAGGACACACGGCACCGATAGGAACTGACGCCATCATTTTTCTACTCCTCAACGAAGCAACCGATATTGATCATGCGTCCGGTCTCAAACTACCCGAGACCGGACGATTTCATTACCTTAGAAGCGCATCAACCTTGATTCAGATAGTCCAGGGACTGGCCACTGGAGAGCGGAGTGACAGGGGTTGTGCCAGGTTGGTTGGTAATTTGGTAGGTAGACGGCTGCACCATCAAATCGTAATTCACCGTAGCGGATGAGAAGACCAAAGTGGCACCAGGCGCCGCTGCATTGGCCTGGACATTACCGGATTGGAGATTGACCCTGGCCGCCATAATCGCCACTTGCTCAATAGGTTCCATCCTGATGGAGCCCATGGGGGGCATGGTGAAGGCGCAGAATGGCAGGAATTGGGCTCCAGCGGGGGTGCTGACCAGCCCCGCCAGCCCAACGGTGACCGCGGGTGTTCCTGCGGGTCGCAGGTTATGCAGAGTAATGGTGCCGGGATCGCTGGAACCGGCATCGGTGAAAGCGCCATCCTGAGTAAAGTTCAGCCCCGTACCCAAGGATACCTCTCCGGACAAAGATTGCATTTGAATGGTGGTATTAGCCGCGATCTCTGCCTGATTGAAAACATAAACTTTGTATTTTGGTGCATACTGGATATCCACTTCACCAAAAATATTCCCAAAAGGAATAGCGAACCAAGTGGGGAGACCAGCAGATACCTGGTTAGGGCCTTTGGCGCCCTTATAGGCAATCAAAGTATAACCATTCTTCTGCAACTCAGACAGCACTGCCCGCTGCTCTGCAGAATTGAAGTCAAAACGCATATGATAAACGGTGCCATCGGTAACTTTGGCCAATTTAATGTTATTCATAGTATTTCTCCATGTTGTGATGACGTAATTGTCGTTTGCCATTTCTCGGGTTTGCCCAAACCGCTGGCCAGCGGTATTCCCTTTCATGCTCTAAGCACAGGAATTTGGCGTACAGAGATCATGCAGCAATAAACATGATGATTTCTCTGTTCACGTGTTGGTTATTTCAAAGGCATTTTTTTCTATAGAAAAGCGAGCCTCTGCTGAAGAGTGCCCAGATCCAATATTCAGCGGGGTAAATGTTGTCAAGGTCGGCGCACAATTTGCCTGTATCATTCCCTTATTGGTCGGTAGCAGGAGTTCTCCAGGCAACACCAATCCCGAATCGATGTGACTATCCTGTGCAAAATTGCCAGCGCCTAACCAATAATATTTCTGGGCACCAATAAATGCCGTTTCATTTGTATTCAAAAATCTTTGGTCAATCGGGCATTTTGCTGCGGCACCATTCAGGGTGACCGATTGAGCCAGGCCTACAACCACCCGAGTAGAAGTGCTATTGCGAATACCATAGTCGAAGTCGTTAAGCTTACCTCCTGAAACAAACTTCTCTCCATTAAAGACAAGCAGGGTATTTTTTATGAAAACAGTCTCGGAAAACAATCCAGCTTCTTGGCATTGACAGGTTGTAGCCGGATATAGGTTGGCATACGCCCAGACCGAACCCAACTCAACCACCGATGGCAGAGCCGTATCATAAAGGTAACAAATACAGCATACTGCGAGATCACCAGACCGAAAGGGACCAAACAACAAAATATAATATCCCTGCAGCTGGCTTGCCCCATAAATGGTCAATGTAAACAATGGCCACCCCCTGTTACAAAAAACACTCTTTATCTCAATATCAAGTAGCGTGGATGATGTACTTAACCATTCAACTCAGCACCCATCAATGCAAAATCCAACAAATAAGGGCATATTGCATGCCAGAAGGGGAAAACCAGAAAACAGCCACCTCTATAAAATTAATTATTATTTAAATTCATATAGATAAAAGGAGGATCGTAGATCATTAACATCAATCTGACAGACCAGAAAAAAATGAATAATATCTCTCATCATTGATAACTGGACGATACCGTCCACATCCAACATACCTATTGCCCTCTGGCATCCAACTTGTCTCAGATTATGATTTATGAGGCATAAACAGAAAGGCACTTATGCCAAATCATGAAGAATCGACAAGAATGCATTGCAAAACAGAGAGGGATATTACAGTAGTGATATCGAAATAAAATCAGTCAATCATATTTGGCCAGAACAGCCATGACGATAAAGAGGAGAAAATACTGAAAAGAGAATTTCGTAAGATGGACGCAACCTGACAGGTAGCCTATGGAAAAGCTGCAACCTGTCAAGTCAAATTTCTAGCTTCCACAAACCAAACTATTACCATGTATTACCTCAGAGGCAACAATCTTTTACTTTGCTATAACAAAGACCGCTCTGCCTGTAACCATTGCGGACCAACAACATGAGATAACTGAAAGCAGTCATATTGGGGTCCATGACAGGAATATAGCCGCCATATTTTTCTGACAGCAACGCACTGACGTGCCTCGACACGCCAATAAAACCCGTACAGCCAAGAATGAAAGACTGGGCGCCATCATACTCTATGGCCAGATCACAGGCTTGATAGACCATAGCGATCACCTCTTCCGTATTCGCAAGATCCTTTACAGGACAGTTGATATTGCGAATGGAGGCAAAGTTCTCCATCAGGCCAAAAGCCCTAACATGCTCGCGCTGCATGCCGACCGTACTATCCAGTATAGTGATAATGGAGAAGCGCTCCGACAGCATCATGGCCGTATAGGCGCTGGCCCTGAAGCCACCGATAACGGGAATATCCACCACCTCCCGAGCCGGAGCCACACCACACATGTCAAAGTCGGTCACAAAGATGCCATCGAAACCCTCTTCCTCGGTCTCTTTGGCCAGATTAACGACTCCCAGGGCATTTTGCGCAAGATTATAGCGATTTTCGATGCAGTCATTACCACTGGTAATATTCTTCACATCGTAGAACACATCAGGCGATACAACCGGTTTGACAGCATCCTTTATGCGCTGATTAAAACTCTCAGTGTTGGCTGGCACGATAATACGAACCCTGTATTTCTGACTCATGTCATCTCCCTATGCTGATGTTCCGCTAAGCTCTTCTATAGGCCGATACTGACCGTAATAACCCAAGGTCTTGAGCAAATCTTCAAATACTGGAAGCAACCCATTTTTCTTACTGCGTAGAAACGGCTCAGCAGCTATGCCAACTACGGAAACCTTTTTTCCAATCAATTTCTTACTAAGGCTACCCGTCTCATCCATGACATCACCAACGGAATAGACCTTCTGTTCATCGTCAACAAAAAATGTAATTGAATCGGGCGCCATGACCAGCGGTTGAGTAGAATGGCTGCTCCAGGCAAGAAGTAATTCATTCTGGTAAATATTGATCAACTTGTGCTTCCCATCACTGATGGTAATAACCCCGTGATCAAACCCTCCTGCAGTAAGACTGGTGCAACCCTTCTCATCGAAGCTTCCCTGAAAAAGCCTATAGACTTTCTTGCCTTGCTTGCGCAGATATTTTATGACTGTATTCAAATCCTTGGATGCAATCCGCTCACCAACCTCTTTGGCCAATGTCAATGATCCGGTCGACTCAATCGCCTTGCGCATCTGCTTTGCAGTCATCACCCAGGTTGCCAGACCCGCGATATTATTAAAATACTGGATATTCAACATCTGACGGGCAATCTGCTCAACAGTCGCGGCATCAGAAACCTCGTGGCTCTGGGCATTCTCCTCATCGATTGAAAGATCCACCAAAAAATCACTGCCATTGGCCAGAATCGTCGGATCGCATGAAATGCCGTTCGCAGCAAAACTGAGCATGGTCAATTCAGGCACTGCCCGTCCAGCGCCATCTCCATCCATCACCTTCAATCCGAGACGACTGGCCACCAGACAGGGCACAACTGAGCTGAGTGCCCCGATCTCGACAGGAATGACATATTTGAGCCTCTTGCCACCCTTTTTCAGAAACTGCTGCACCTTCTCCACAGCACGAACCGCCCCCTCGGGATACTTGACCGTTTTGATCGCTTCAGGGGCACCCATATAGGCGACAACAACCCCATAGGCCTTATCATCGATATGATCGATCGTCTCGACTTCAAAACTTGGATCCTTGTAATAGTCTGACTGAATAAAATGATCTGACAGATTACGGCCAGATTCATAAGTACCGCCGCCGCCACTGGCCAAAAAAGCCCCCCCCTTTGCAATGTTTTCCAAATCAGTCTGATTCAATTTTTTTCTCTTATTACCCATTTTCTATTCCTTAGAATTGTTGATTGAAGCTAGCAGGGAACAACGCTGAGCATAACTTATGCCAACAAAAGATCGTGCAAAATCAGTGGGAGAAACAAGCTGGATAACGCATCACTTCCTCCATATCAAAAGGATATTTCACATCCTGAAAAGGAAAAATTTAAGCGAAAAACGGATGGATCCGGCCATCTATTGTCACAAAGTGGACAGATTCGACCACTATCGAAAGGCTATTTGGCCATTGTCAATCTTTGCCAACAGCGATTGGGCATCAGCCAATTCCAGATAGGGCGATTGTTCAGTAAAACGGAGTACAACAGGAGTCAGAACCCTGCGTGCCTCCCTGTTCTGGTTGTTGCAGTGGTGGTAATTGGCAACAATATGAGCCACCTTCAACTCAGCAGCCTTGGAGCCGCGCGCCTCAGCCTCAGCCTGTGCCTTCTTGAAGTCTGCATGCGCTGCCTCGACATGACCGAGCAACCCCTTCAACCGCCCACACATGATCATCTCTTCAGCGAGATAACAGCACTCACCTTTTGTGACCGAAGTGGCTAAAGTCTGTTCAATATCATTTAGCCCCTGCTGATATTGTTGGTTGAGTATCGCAATATCTGCCAAAATGATGCCGTACATCGAATTAAAAAGCCGCCCTCGATTTCCATTGATTTTCTCCCTGAAAGCCACCTCAATCATCTCCTTGGCACACTGGTAGTCTCCCTCAGCAGCAAGCCTATGGCCAAGAAACATCTCAGCCATGCCATCAAAAAACGGGAAGCCGTGCTTTATCGAAACGGACTTCAGCTCATCTGCATAGCCATAGCAATCCCCAAGATCTCCCATCTTATAACTCACCCAGGCACCAGCCTGTAAAGCCGTTGCCAAACTGAAAGGATGGTTGATCTCACGTGCGTAGCGCATCATGGTTTTAAGACTGTCTACCGCTACATTTATCTTCCCCAACTGAAAAGATACCAATGATTTAAACATCAGATAGTAGACAAAGGGATCATGACCAAAGTCGATCACAATACGCTGATCATGATGATATGAATCGATAAACTTCTGTAGACTCCGGCATGTTGACTCGAAATCGCCGAGCCAAAACTGAGTATTCGCCATGGAGATGGCGGCATAAGCAATGATATTTGGATTATTGATGCGCTCCCCTTCGCGATAATAGGACTCGCTCGTACCAAGCGCCTTGTCCAACTCCAGATTAACAAGCTGATTTACCCACAAGCCGAACTGAAGCGAGCCGACTTTCTCTGGACCATCAAGTTTCTTGGCAAGATTTTGAGCATTATCGTATAGAGAGACAACTTCCGAATGGTTCCAACCATAAATATTGCGCAGACAGCCACTCAGTTTCAGAAGAACATTCAGCTTTATATTGCTGAGTTCTTGGGAAGAACCATGGCATTCCAAAAGCTGTAGCACCAAGCGTAATTGAGAGGCTGCCTCTTTGTAATCGGAAACAACCATCATCTTTTCAGCCTCATATTGAAGCTGATATATCTCATCAAACTGCTTTTCGAAAGTCGCTAACCGGCGTTCAATGTATTTCCGGTGAACCCCCAATTGCCTGGCAGCAGCGCTCTTGTTCCCATCGGCATTCTTCAATGCCAGTTGGATGGTTGCATATTCGATCGCCTCAAGCTTTCTCGGAACATCAAGTTTCAACAGTCTGGATGCCAAATCGCTCAGTTGTCCCGTGAAATCGGCATCGTTATCGATGGTGGTGTATTTTTTTACCTCATCGGCATTGATTGGATTGGTATCGGACATGACAGCCATCCGCTCAACAGTATTTTTCAATTCACGGACATTGCCTTTCCATGGCGCCCGTTCCAGCTGTTTCAGAGCAGCGGGAGAAAAAATAATCGGCCTGCTGCACTTTTTTCCAAAATGCTCAGCAAGTTGGGAAATGTCTTCACGTCGTTCAGCCAGAGCGGGCAGTATCAACTGGACAATGTTCAATCGGTAGAACAGATCTTCCCGGAAACGTTTTTCTTCGACCCTTTTCACCAGATCAATGTGCGTCGCAGCGATAACCCGCCCGCGGAATCTATGGTTTACAGCACCGCCAACAGGACGAAATTGGCGGCTCTCAAGTACCCGCAACAACTTTGTCTGCTGCCAAAGTGGCAGTTCAGCGACCTCGTCCAAAAAGAGCACGCCGTCAGCTGCCAATGAGAAATAACCTTCCTGTTTGTTGGTAGCGCCTGTAAAGGCCCCTTTTTCGTGGCCAAACAACTGCGACTCAATCAGTGCTTCAGGAATGGCACTACAATTGACATCCAGAAATGGGCTTCCTTTTGGCGAACCGAGCCGGTGCACCAGGTTGGCGATGACCTCCTTACCTGCTCCGGTTGGACCGGTGATTAAAACGGGAAGATTTGAGTTTGCTGCGCGCTCGGCCTCGTGGACGAGCTTCTGCATGGCGGGGGATGTGCCGATAACAAGATCATCCACTGTCGCTGGAGATGATACGGCAGCATCTTGACAGAAAACATCCTTCATGGCACCTCCCTATCCCATTACTTATCAGCCACCTCCTAACATAGCCGATTTCACTGTACCTTCAATGAAGTTTTTCACCGAAGGCGACAGAAACGCCAGTCCACAGAGCCTAAAACCTTTTAGCGGCGCGTCAAAAGGGCATTTACCATCTGCAAGTCATCTACTGAGAGAATGCCCGCCGCCTTTTTCAACCTCAAACCATTGAGCAGGTAGTTATAGCGTTCCAAAGCCAGGTCGCGTTCTGCCTGGAGCAGGTTGCGTTGTTCATCCAGCACATCGACCAGGGTACGAGTACCCACATCAAAACCAGCCCGGGTAGCCTTCAGAGAGCTGGCGGCCGAGCGGGTGGCCGCCTCCAAGGCCTTCACCTTGCTGATGCTGGCATCCACACCACGATAGGCATCACGAACCTCACGACGCACTGCCCGGCGCACCTGCTCTTGCTTCTCAGCAGCAGTGGAAAAATCGTGCCTGGCCTGACGCGTTTGAGCGCTGGTGGCACCGCCACTGAAAACCGGCAAAGTCAGCTCAACGCCAATACTGGCATCGTCAAAATCACTGCTATAGATATTGGCATCGGTATCTCGGGTAGAACCACTTGCCACCAAGTCTAAAGTCGGCAAATGACCGGAACGCTGCAGATCGATATTCTCCCTTGCTGCATCCGTTGATTTTTTTGCTGCAAGAATCTCCGGGCTCTGCATCAGCGCCCGCTGAGTCCACTGCTCAATGCTACTGGGCTTTGGACTTCTCATGGGAATTTTCGCACGCAGGCCCGCCAGCGAGTGATCGGGAAAAGGGCCGACAATCTCCCATAACGCCTCCCAGGCACTATCCACTGCAGCGGCAGCACTGATCTTTTCTGCCCGGGCCTGGTCATAGGCAGCCTGAGCCTGATGCACATCGGTAACCGCTATCAGACCCACATCGAAACGCTGCCGGGCCTGCTCCAGCTGACGGCCAATGGCCGTGACATTGGCCTTGGCTGCGTGCAGGGTGTCCTTGGCCCCCAGAATATTGAAATAGGCCTCAGCCACACGCAGCATCAGGTTGATGCGCTCGGCACGATACTGGGCATCTGCGCCTGCAGTATTCGATTTGGCCACACCCAATTGAATCCAACGATCAAAACGCAACAGGGCCTGCTTCAGACTGATAGCGGCCTGACCGGTGTTATAGGTCTCTCTGACAGAACCCCGTCTTTCACTCTCACTGCGAGTGAAATCCCCGGAAACATTGATTTGCGGCAGCAACTGAGAGCGGCTGATGTTGTAGTTTTCAGCCATCGAGTCACGACTGGAACGAGCTGCCTGTAGTTGCGGATCGCTACCGACAGCCATGTCGTAGATTTGCATGAGGTTTGCTGCTGACGCCTGTCCTGAAAAAGCTGCCAGCAACACTGCTATTGAGAATCCTCTCTTCATCCGACACAACCCATAAAAATTCTTTTAAATTTAAAGATATAATGGCACTTTCAAATGCAACAAGTTCGTCAATTAACCCATCACATTTTCCCACCATGTTAGAGTAGAGTGATCATTCTAAAACGGAATCGCTACAATGTCGTCCCCTTTTGACAGCAATGCCACAAATATCGGCATTTATCGCTGGCCAGACATCTTGACCATGGTGCTACAGCATCGCACCAAACTCGTCCAAGCCAATCTGGTGGCCATTTTCGGCGCATTACTGGCGGTGCCGGTCCCCATGCTCATTCCCCTGTTGGTCGATGAAGTCTTACTCCATCGTTCCGGGCTCCTGATCAACAGCATGAATCAGCTTCTCCCTAAGGACTGGCAAACGGCGACCTATTATATCCTGACCATCTTAGCCGCAACGCTCTTGCTACGATTGCTCAATCTTCTGGCCCACATCTGGCAATCCCTGGCCTTTGCCCGCATCGCAAAGGATGTCACCTTCCGCATTCGACGCCATTTGTTGCAGCGCATTGCTGGTGTTTCCATGCGCGAATACGAGACGCTGGGCAGCAGCACCATCGCCTCCCATCTGGTCACTGACATCGACACCCTGGACAGTTTTCTCGGCACTGCCACCAGCAAACTTTTGGTAGCCGTCATCAGCATCCTGGGGGCAGCACTGGTCATGCTTTGGATGCATTGGCAGCTGGCTGTTCTCTTCTTTTTCCTCAATCCCCTGGTGGTCTATCTGACCGTCCGTTTCAGCCGCCGGATCAAACACCTGAAGAAACAGGAAAACAAGGCCTACCAGGGCTTTCAGGAAAACCTGGCCGAGACTTTGGATGCCATCATGGAGCTACGCACCAACAACCGTGAGCGCCATTTTATCGACCGTATCGTCAGCAAAGCCAACCACATTCGCCACCGCTCTATCGATTTCAGCTGGCAGAGCGATGCCGCTGCCCGCCTCTCCTTCACCGTATTTCTAACGGGGTTTGACCTCTTTCGCGCTGTGGCCATGTTACTGGTGCTGTTTTCTGATCTCAGCATCGGCGAAATGCTAACCTTTTATGCCTATCTCTGGTTCATGCTGGGACCTGTCCAGGAGGTGCTGGGGGCGCAGTTCGCCTTTCAAGCCGCCAACGGCGCCCTGACCCGTGTCAATAAGCTGCTGACTTTAGAACTGGAACCCCCCCACCCTGCCCTTCAAGATCCTTTTTGCGGGCAAGACACGCTCGGCATCCAAATCCAACATCTTAATTTCAGTTATAACGAGGGAAGAAGCGTTCTGAACGACCTTTGCCTGGAAATCGCGCCTGGCGAGAAAGTTGCCCTGGTCAGTGCCAGTGGCGCAGGGAAAACCACCCTGATCCACCTGTTGCTGGGTCTTTATGAGCCTGACAGCGGCGCCATTCTTTATGGTGGCGCCAACATCCGTGACATTGGCCTGGATCGGGTGCGTACCCATGTCGCTGTGGTATTGCAACACCCAGCCCTGTTCAACGACAGCGTACGCAACAACCTGAGCCTGGGACGCCACATCGAGGACGAGAAACTCTGGCAGGCCCTGGAAATGGCCCAGCTGGACGGCACCATTCGTGCCCTTTCCGACGGGCTCGACAACCTCATTGGCCGTGATGGCACCCGACTCTCTGGAGGACAGCAGCAGCGCCTGGCCATTGCCCGCATGATCCTCAGAGACCCACGAATCGTCATCCTCGACGAGGCAACATCTGCTTTGGATGCCACCACCGAGGCGCAACTGCACCACTCTTTGGAAGCCTTCTTACGGGGTCGCACTGTGCTGATCGTGGCCCATCGACTGAGCGCCGTTCGCCAAGCCGACCGCATTCTGGTATTTCAACAGGGACACATTGTGGAAAACGGCAAACACCAGGAACTGGTGGATGCGAACGGGGTCTATGCAAGGCTATATGCTGAACAGTTATAGAATGGCTTTTGAACTGGCCATTATCCGTTTTATCTACACCGCACCCGGCACACTGCTAAGGAAAGGTACATCAACGCGATCAGCAACGCCCACATCAGCCCAACCACCTATGCCGAAGGATTGCCAGCAAGATCAGTATTTACGCGTTGGCGATGAGCCTATCTGGAACAGACAATTACGGCTCCTGGAGCAGAAAGTAGACTGTGCCCCGGTAAGAGGGATGGCTTTGCACCGCAGCAAGTGCCTTTTGGTCATAATTCCCCCCCTTAATCAGTCCGATGCGAAAAGGTAGTGCCAAATCGCGTTGGGCCAGCCGATACAGATAACGTGCGTGATCAGGCACAGGGTGACTTCCCTGGTAGGTCTGAAAGACCACTTCATCGACTACCCCAAGCAACGCATCCAGGTCCTGCAGACGCCCCTGGCTTGCCCAGTCCAACAGACCAGTGACACTGATCCGATATGCCGCGGGTAACTCCGCCCGCAGCTTACGCAGAAATACGCCATAGCGATCCAGGTGGCGGGTAGCCGCATCGAAATCCACCTGGATTCCCCAAACCTGGCTGCCTCGAGCTGCAAAACCTTCGAGGTCCCGCTCGATTCTCCGGTAAAGGCCTTCGGGCCAATCCAGGGTCTCACAACGATAGACGAGCACCAGTGGCGGAGTGCTCGACAGTGGTGGAGAAAAACCGCGACGCTCATAACGCACCTTACCCTTGCGTGCCAACAATTCGCCCTGAAAAAGATAGAGTCGCCCCGCCTGTTTCAACAGGCGATCGATGCCTACCCCGGGGCGCCAGAGCCAGTAGCCAGCAAACGCCTCATCGCCAGCCCATCCGGGAAACGCGAAGAAAGCCAGCAGCAGCGCAATGAGCCGCCATATCACCAATAGTATTTCTGGCCCTTGGCCCACGAGATGTTGCCGAACCTGCTCTTGAGACGACGGAACCAGACCGCGCGGGTGGACGCAGGGATGTTTTGCTGCCCGCAATGATTGTAGCCGGAGGAGGCAAAACAGGTGATAGCGCGGTGCAGAGCATAGGCAACATCATTGGCCGTTACCTTACCGTGACGATTAATGACCTCGAGATAGTAGTCGAGGCTGGTCACCTCCGGGACCGCCCACCCGGCGGCAGCGGGCAATCCATAGTCCTGGGGTCGATGCCACATCTGCCCCGCTTCACTGAATTCATTGTCACCGACGACTGACAACGGAGATTCGTTCCAGCCAACCTCGCGCAGAAAATCCCCCATGCAGTTGAGCGCAAAGGGGCGGGGATTTCGACGGTTTAGCTGTGCCACAAGCCTGGGCAGAGGTGGACACCCATATTCGTTTGATCCCTGCCAGCTCAAGGCACCACCGGGCATCGCCTTTAACGGCAGATCTTTGGGGCGTTTGCGAAGAACGCGGGCAGCCTCTTTGAACTGCCGGTGACGCAGCAACCCGTTGACCAGGTGGAAGTAGGCCTGGGCGCGCAGCGACTTGGGCAGATCAGCTCGGGCCGCAAGTCTCTCCTGTAGAGACGGTGGGGCACGATGAATGGCAAAGAGACGGATCGATGCCTCGCCCGCAGGCGATCCCCTGGCATATAACGCATTCAGCCGTCCGGCAATCTGCCAGGTGATCGCCAGCAACCACTGAGCCTGAAGACGACGCCCTGGGTGAGTCTCTGCAGCGATCATCCCGCGCCATAGCGTTTCTGCCTCAGACAAACGCCCTGAAGCGGTTAACGCCAAACCACGCAGCACACACCTGCTGAAGGTACGGGTCGAGCCCGAAGCCGTAGCCGGTTCCCCTTCAGTGGCCTTGATCACCCCGGCGTAGTCTTTGTCCACCCAGTACCGTCGCGAAAGCGCCAGATATTCCCCGAGTCCATCCAGGCCTGCGGCGGCGAAATCTGCACGATGGGTAACAGGCAGACTCGCTGCCACCGGATCACCGGATGCCCCAGTAAAGTTGCGCTGACTGTCGTAACCCGAACGCAACGATGCCAGCGCCGCAACCGCAGCGAGCGCGGGAGCTGGCCATAACCCCTCTGATGAACGTTCCGCCGGATTCAGCTTTGACTCGGTCTCGTTGAGCAACCGGAGGGCTGCCACTTCAGAATTCTTGGCGCTACTGAGTCTGAGAATCAACCGCTGATATTCAGTGGCCAGTGCCGGACGGTCGGCGCTTAGCCAGCGCAGTTTGCGAAAGAGACCGCGCGCAGAACTGGCGTAGCGCCCCTCAGGATAGGCTTTCAGGTAAACCTCAAACTCCTTCACTGCTCGCCCAATGTAAGCGCGGTCAATGTTCTTTTCTCCTGGCTCCCCCCAGTCATCGAAGGGCACCTGTGCCTGATTGAGGGAAACACGCCCGAGCAGGTAGAGGGCGGTTTCCCGCAACCAGGGGGAGTCAGCTCCCTTCAGCCCCTCGAGCATCGCACGCGCCTTATCGAACTGTCCGCCATAGAAAGCCCCTGCTGCCGCCAGATAGCGTGCAAAGGGTTGTGCAGCTCCAGAGACCGGCAGAGAGGTCATCGCTGTTCCGGCTTTGTCGCAAAGCCCCACCATGCGTAGCCGCTCACTGGCGAGAATGGCCTGATCGGCTTGGGAAAGCCCCGCGACCAGCACCGCATTAAAAAAACCACCCAGTGCTGTAGGACCATCGCTGATGCAACGGCCATAAAATCCGTAGGCCATGCGCCCTTCTGCCGCTGCTACCACCTCGGGCGCCACCCCAAGCTTAACTGCCAGCTTCGTCACCTCGAGTGGCACCTCAGTTGCCTGTGTCAGATCCCCTGTTACCTGGGTCTCTTCCGCCTTCTTTAGAAAGGCCTCATAGTGAAATGGCAGGACATCACCGGGATAACTGACCACGCCGAGGTCCTCCAACAGCAGCCCGAGGTTGGACCGCGTGTCATTCATCGGGGCCAGAAAGTAAGCAGAGGGACGCTCGCCGCACCAATCTATACATGTATCAGAAGAGGCCGCCGCATTTGCAGCAGCGAGTGTGAACATGAGGGCGGCTGTGATGTGTATGGGCTTCATGGGGCGACCTGACGGATTCAGCAAAAATAGCCTCCCTTTGAGAAATACTCGTATTCAATACTCTCTAGATCTTTATCCGTTTCTTCAGGATCCGGTTGTAACCCGTATTCTTCCAGCATAGAATAAACTAGGCCTCTAATTTGCTTAGAGTCGCTATCTGTAGCATCTCGAATAGTAATTTTCATCTCGATATCCTTGTAATTCTAATGCTATTGATCAGCGGCATGTGGCTTTTGCACATCTGCTGGAGCTATTCGTTGAAGAGATTGGGGCCAAGCCTTTCTTCTTTCCTTTCAGCATTGAGCATTGAGCATTGAGCGATGATCTTACTGACATAACACTAATAGTGAAAGGCAACCTGGGCAAAAGGCAAGACCCCAGTCTATTCAGTCTATTCGTTAACCCGCTAGATTCATTGCCGATGACGGCGTGCGACCTGACCAAACCTACTGCTAATGGTTTTCTGCAATCAGAAAAAATCTATGATTTATGAGATCAAAATAACCATTAGATTCTATGTAATCGTGTATTGATTGTAATTTATCCAAGTATTGCTCAACTGAGAAATCAGGGATCTGCCACGGTATACATTTTAAGTAGTAAACAATCGCTCCGATATCAAAGAACCGTGTATAGCCAAAGCACTCGTTCTGGATCAGGATTTTGAATCCATGACGAATCAGGTTTTCCTTCGCCAATGTTAAATTCCAGGGTAAAAATTCAGATGGTGGTGACCCTAGGGAGAAATTTAGATTCAAATCATTAATTCCACCAACTTGCTGTGTAATGAATTTTCCTTGGGGTTTTAATATTCGCTTCACCTCACGGGCATCAAATGATTCATGCCGATTAATTATGACTGTGAAGAAATTACTGTCGTATGGAATTTTTGTATCGCTAGAAATATATCGTACTTCTATATTTGAATCTCTGAGGTGTTGCTGAGCGATTGTTACATTTTGTTCATATCCTTCAGTCGCATATGTTTCCTTCGAAAGATTCTTGAGCGTGGATAGGAATTCTCCTCCTCCGGTACCCATATCTAGTATTACACTAGAATCTGAAAATGAAGCCTCTACAACACTCCGGTAATTCCATGGAAGTACTGATTCCTGCATACGTCCGGACTTCAATAAGTACGAAAAATCCCATCCTTCGAAGTGTTCTGAATATTCAGTTATCAGTTTGCTAAATAACTCATCCTGTTCCATCATGTCCTGATCTTTTGCATTAAAATTTTATCAGCGGATATTGTCTGCATAACGAGACTGTCGAATTTATTGCATCCGACAGCAGTGCTTGATTAGTTTGATCAATGGCATTGATTTCTGGTCTTTCATATCTACTTTCCCATCATCAGGCAGTAAACGGCAGATCTTGATTCTCTCACAATATCGGGTTTTCGGCCCCTTTCCATGGGCCTTACAGGCCCTTTGTGCCACTTTATCCTCCCCAGTTCCCATAGTGCGCCAATTTCTCTATGTTGTGGACCAGGGCATAGAGCCTCCATTGGCCATCGACCTTTTCCCGTGTCAGCCATATAGGCGTCGTTGCCCCGTTGGCTAAGCCATCGGAGGTTGGCTTCGGAGTGAAAGCCGGCATCGGCAGTCAGTTTGGCCTCTCTCAGGATGTTGCCCGAAAGCCCGAGATCCTGGAAGCTCTCTATGGTTGCCTCTATCAAGGGACACAGCAGCTCTTGTTCCTGTGGGGCGCCATGGACTTGGGCCTCGACGATAATCTGGTGTTTGTCGTCGGTCCGATGGGCCTTGAGCATGCGTTTAACAGCCCGGTCGAGCTTCTGGCTCTTGGCCCGCAGTTCGTCATGGTAACCACTCCACTCCTTCGAGGCATTGGAGGGCAGCTTCAGCCCATCGATGGCGAACATCTCTTTGCCGATCAGTCCCATTTGGTCACAGACCAGCAGAACCTCTCGAAAGACGGACTGGATGGCTTCGGGAGATCGACCAACAAAGGCGGCAATGGTGGCATGGTCTGGCTTGGCTTCTCCGGCAAGCGCCATGAACTGGACATTCTGCTTGCAGGCCGCTTCGATGCGGCGACTGCCCAGTATGCCTCTGGAATAGGCAAAGAGTACGATCTTCAGAAGACTCTTGGGAGGGTAGGCACAGGCACCGCGCTTTGCGTTGTGGTAGTGATCGTCGAAGGCCGACAGGTCAACCTTGTGTTCCATCAGATGGTGCAGGGCGTATTCGAAGGTGCCGGGTAGGATCTGCTCGTCAAAGTGGATCGCCACGAAGGCGCCTTGATGCAGATTGCCCGGCTTATAGCGGGGTCCCATTTTCCCTCCTTTCTTCCTCTAACCGGTTTCAGCCCTAT